>JBMLTO010000023.1:11077-19339 GCA_049239925.1 Legionella sp.
GCAGAGGCTCAACATATTTCGAACAGCCTGTGGGGTCTTGGTAAATTAGTTGAGCAAAAATTTGTTGAGAATCCACTTGCTCAGGATATAACGATAGCGAAAGTATTAAGTGCGTACATGGTCAAGGCAAGTTCTGAGCGTGGAATATTCATTCAAGTAGGGATAAGCCAGGTGCTATATGGAGCGGGCCAGTTGGTTAGCGGTATTGGGTCACTAGCGGGCTGTGAGGAGTTGGTGAATCGGTTAGCCCGTGGATTATGCGGTCGTAAATTAGGGGTTAAGCCATCGATATGGGTGGTGAAGGGGTTGTGTCGGCTAGTAGTTGCTGGTTTGCCGTTGAGTGAGCGGATAATCTTGGCTTTAAATTTGGGATTAAAGGGATTGTTGAGGCCATCGACTGATAGTCAACGCGAGGAGTGGGTTGGTTCATTTGAGGAATTTTTAGGAGGTCATGCTGAGGCGTGGTTATTATACCCTCAGACACAGTCATTCGTTGAGAGGCATCGTGAGTCATTGAGTCGTTTAGATATCAGACTGCCGGTTATTAGGTCGGTAGTGGTTAAAACGGAAGTGATGATGAATGAGGCGCTGCCATCTGGCCAAGGATTTTTGCAGACGCTGTTGACTGGGATGCCTGAGGCTGAGGAGAAGGTCTTTCATATCAACAATGATGAGGACATGAAGGCATTAACGGCGTTAAGTGGCCGAGAGTACAAAGCAGGACGTCAAGAGCGGCCGAGGTTTGTGATTAGCCGTATTGCGGTGTTGCCTGGAGGGGCGTATGGTGTTTTGACCAATGATGGATTGAAATTGAATAAACGAGACAAAGGCAAGAATAATTTAGGCCCTTATGTTGGTGATGGTTTTGATGAGGCCTTGGAGACGGGTTATTCGTTTGAAGTGGCTGGTGGTATTCATTATATTGATGCGGCGAAGAGCGGTGATTGGACAGCGTATGTGAACCATTCAGAGACGCCGAATTTAGCGGTGCATGAGCATCGAGGTTTGATTTATTTTGACGTAGCGGCGGATGTGTTACCTGGGGAGCAATTATTTATTGATTATGGAGAGCATTATTTTTGCTTTTTAGATTACAAGCCGTTGTATTTGCATAGTAGTGATAATCAATGGAGTCCGCGGGAGTTAATGAGGCGTTACCAAGCCGATTATTGGAAGGATGTGTTTGTTTTCGGTGATGAGGGTTTAGCGAGATTGCTGCGGCTGGGTTCATCGGGAGCAAAGGGCTTGCTATTGAGTCGTTTGAGTCAAGCGATTATTGAGGAGCCAAGGGTTAACCGGTCGCTGTTACAGGCAGCGTCAATTGATAGACTCAGTTATTTGGTCGAGGTTATCGATGGTCATCATTGGGCGTTGTCGTCACAGCAAGAGCATTGGACGCCGTTGATGATAGCATGTGCCTTGAAACGTTGGGATTGGATAGTTGCGTTGGTGAATAACGGGGCTAGTATCAATCGCCGGACATTACAAACGGGGTACACGCCATTGTTTTTATTATTGCATGCGCTAGGTGGTGGCGAGACAACCCCAGCAGAGGGTTTCAAGTGCATTGAGTTATTGCTTGAAAAGGGTGCTTGGGTACACTTGGTCAGTCGAGATGATGAGACTTTGTTAAGTGGATTTGATGGCGTGTGGCCTAACGATTACGTGATAGAGCGGTTATTGGATAGTCGCCAAGCACAGGCGCATAAAGCGGTGCTCATCAAGCATTTGTTGGAGATTGATGAACACCTTGATTTGAGCAGTTGCTTGATTGTCGGTCGCTTGGATTTATTTGTTCGATTACTGTCATTTGTGGGTAAACCGTGGGTCTGTCAACAGTTCCAAGATAAAGAGGCTGAATTTTTACGCAAGGGCTATGGTGAAGCGCCGTTACAACACTTGCTGGCCGCTAGCCAAAAGCTCGTAGATTTTCTTGAGTCGGAACGCTGCGGGCGAGTAACGTTGAAACAAATTAAGATAATCTTGTTATCTTATCTGCAAGAACGGACTGACTATAACGATACAGCGCATCAAGCCTTACGGCAAGCACTGACAGCACTCTTGGTTGCAGAGCAGCATTCGCCACCTAGACAGACCCCTTCGCTGTTTTGGAGCTCATCGTCTCAGTCGTCTTCTAGCCAGCAAACGGTTGGTCATGTTACTAAACCAAAATAACGCAGCGGCCAACAACTGGTCATAACTGTCATTGATGACAACGTTGATGAAGTTTGCCCAGAAACTGCAGATAAAACTTAGAGGTTTTAACCGATGAATACTCATGGTTAATGGTCTTGAAGTTTATTTACTGAATAATCAGGCAGAAAAAAGTCTGACAACATTGCACGCTCTCAGAGGCAGGTCTTTTTCATTGGCTGTTATCCAATCGTGTAACCTTATATTGAGCGGGCTGTTTTTCGTAAGGGCCTACTTTATGTTATGATAACCTTTGTTTTTACTTGCAGACAGTAGAAATGTACATGCAAGTTTATTTATGAAATAAACTTAATGTATTTTGATTTTTTTTGCAATCGTGTCAGTTATCAAGAATTTTGTATTTCTGAAAAAAAATCAAGCAAAAATAGTTTGCAAATCGTACAGTTAATTTGTGGTGTAATCGAATAGGAATGTAATGAGTAATAAAAAATATGCATTGAGTATCTTTTCATTAATTATGATCACGGTTGGTTCTGTTGATAGTATTCGTAATTTGCCTGCAACCGCACTATTTGGTAGCCAACTAATTTCATTTTTTATAATTGGTGCTGTTTTTTTTCTTATCCCGACTGCTTTAGTTTCTGCTGAACTTGCTTCAGCGTTACCTAAACAAGGAGGTATTTACATTTGGGTTAAAGAAGCTTTTGGTAAACAAACAGGTTTTTTAGCAATTTGGTTGCAGTGGATAGAAAATGTAATTTGGTATCCAACCATACTTTCGTTTGTTGCTGGAACATTAGGCTATTTAATTAGCCCAGGTTTAGTTGATAATCGCTATTTTTTGTGGACTGTTATAGTTGTTTCTTTTTGGGGGGCAACGTTAATTAATCTTCGCGGGATGCGCTCTTCAGCGTTGTTTAGCAATTTATGTGCGATTTCTGGGTTATTACTGCCTATGTCGCTCATTATTGGATTAGGAGCCATGTGGATTTATGGTGGTAACGTGATGCAAATTCATTTTGATGCACAAAGCATTTATCCCCATTGGCATGATAGTTCAGTTTGGGTTTCTCTAACTGCAATCATGATGTCATTTTGTGGCATAGAAATTGCCACGGTACATGCAAATGATGTTCAGAATCCGCAACGAGCGTTTCCGTTGGCATTGGTATATTCTGTTGTTATTATTTTGACAACCTTAATTTTAGGCTCGTTGGCTATTGCTGTTGTGTTGCCGCAATACGATATTAACTTAGTAGCGGGAATTATGCAGGCCTTTGACGCATTCTTTTCTCGATATAATTTAGTATGGATGATGCCTGTGATTGCGATAATGTTGGTTTTGGGCGGCTTAGGAGGAGTCAGTAATTGGATTATTGCACCCACCAAAGGATTGTTAGTTGCCGCACAAGATGGTAATTTACCACCCGTTTTTCAAAAAACCAATCGACATCATGCTCCGGTATTAATGCTTGTTGGTCAAGCGATTACTGTTACTATCCTTTCAGGTTTGTTTTTGTTCATGCCTACGGTTAATGGATCGTATTGGTTATTAACGGCTTTAGCTGCTCAACTTTACATGTTAATGTACCTACTGATGTTCGCTGCAGCGGTAAAGCTTCGCTTTAATAAAAAGCATTTGTGCGGCGTCTTTTCTATTCCGGGCGGTAAGGTTGGATTAATTTTTGTTGCTTTGGTAGGGATGGTTGGTGCTTCAATAACCTTGGTTGTTAGTTTTATTCCACCTGCGGGCATAGATGTAGGTAGTGTTACACGTTATGAATTAACTCTTATTACCGGCTTGATGCTAACTTGCTTGCCTCCGTTTATTAGCAATTACCTGAATAAAAAAACCGATTAAGTCATGAGCTCTAGATGCTCTTAGATTATTTGTTGATCGAGTATCCTTAGAAGTACTTGTTGCAAAGAACAAGTATTCGATGCAACAAAAGTAGCGATAGATTCTACTCAATGACATTATCAATTTTGCCGGTGTTAGGTGGGCATGTTAATGTTATCAAGTTTATCGATTGAATTAGACAGATTTGCATAAGAGCCTGTGATAAAGCTTGATCCTTCTGTTTGCACGTGGCTGATATCCTCGAAAAATAGTAGCGTTCGCTTCATTAGGCTGTTAGTTAATCTATTTTTTTGTGGATTATAGTTGTTTTCTTCGATTGCAGTGGCTTGATTAGCTTCAATGACAGTAGTTGCAAGTTCATGCGGCAAAAGTTTTTTCAAAACAATGTCAGATACAATAAGTTCAGTAGACATTATTGTATGGTTAATACTTTTTTTATTCAGCTCGATAATGAGATTCTTTTCAAGTGGTGCTTGCATAAAATAAAGAATGGCTAAGGGCCATAGTAGGCTTTCTATACTTGGTTGAAAATCACCACTTTGATGGTTGATTTTAATGATTTTTTTGAAATCCCTTGAAAAATAAAGGTTTCCTGCTGCCAAGCATCGGTTGCGTATGGTTTTATGGGCAGGAATATATTTCCCTTCTTTTCCTTCCCGCGCTAATAATAGTTGTTTATCTTCCGTAACAAGGTAGCGAATACTAAATTTGTAATCATCATCTTCATCATCATCCATCTTACTTAATACATCAATCAGGGCTTCGAGCTGTTTTATTGGATAAAACCTATGCCTCAGTTCTTTTTCCCGATGCGGTGTTTGTTGGGGTCTTTTTACTGGCGCATAAACAGTCAAAGTGTTTTTTTCAATACTTTGTTGAAATTTAATATATAATTCGTCTAATGTCATAATTTTATGTATAGATAAAAAATACTATGTTAACAAAAAGAACATTATAATCAATATCAATTTTAAATTTATTGTGTAATGTTTGGATAAGTTGTTGATTATTAAGTACTAAATAATGATTTATTTTTTATTAAAATGGGGTTTGTTAGGCTAATATGGGTCAAATATGGTTTTTTTGTCTTGTTTGTTTTGTTTTTTGTGAATGATTAACCTGATTTTTCATGATAATCGATGGAGATTGGTTTTCAGGACTTGCGAAAAACTCCAGCCATTAGGTCTATCGATCAGGCAAGAATTTGAAGTCGAAAATATTATTTGAAATAGAGAGCCTGTTGATTAGGGCGTGTTGACAATTCATCCACCCGCATAGGTGCCGCGATTTGTTCCTGAGCGATCCGCATGAATGTACTCATATATTCCTTGCTCCAATTGAGAGTCTATGACCATCTGGAGCAAGAGTTTATCAGTGCTCAAGAGATGTTTCTAATGGGTGACTACGTGACTCTCGAAAGCATAAGCCACTGATTTGTCATCGGTTCATTGAACCTCTCGACTGGGACTGAGCACGGTACTTAATAATTTCTGAGGCATCATGCCAAGGACTGCCAATCGCCGTTCAGGCCATTGGCGCAAGTCTTAATTCAGTTAGGAGATATTAACCTTCGCTCAACATGACGTAGCTTTTTTTATGATGAATAACGGCAGGACAATGGTGCAGGCAATGGTTGACAAAAACCATTTGCCATATAAAATATTGACCAAAATGAGTTTTCATAAATAAAATATGCCTATAATCAACGACCACTCATTATCTAATTACACCTCAATCATAGCCTATTTAGAGTCCGAACCACCCAATTTAAGCTTGCTAGACGGTATTGTGGTTAAATTTGATACCAGATACAGGATTACCGATCCACATTTGGATGAAGACCTGCTGTCTTTATTTCAAATAGCGAGCTTTTATGGGAAAGTCGAACATTTAAAGATGTTGCAGTGGAGTGATGCAGACAAAATTGCAGCAGTAAAACTTGACAATTTTTATGCCATTCTGCTGGCTTCCCAAAATGGTCATCTCCCTACCATTCATTATTTAGAAACACATTTAAGCGAGAATGAAAAACAACAAGCAGTGATGATTAACAATTATCATGCTATTTGGTTGGCTGTGATATATGGACATCTTGATACACTTTGTTATTTAGAAACCCATTTAAGCCCTGATCAAAAAAAGAAAGTAGCAGATACTTTTTATGATTCAGCCATTCTGGAGGCGGCCGAAAATGGCCATCTTAACACTCTTAAGCACTTAGAGACGCATTTAAGTGAGGAAGAAAAAATACAAGCAGTAAAAGCTTGTTACCCTGAAGCCCTCTACTTGGCTGCCGAAAATGGTCATCTTGGTACAATTAGGCATCTAGATACCTACCTAAGTGAGAAAGAAAAAAAAGAAGCAGCGCTGGCTGATGATTTTGTTGCTATTTGGGCTGCAGCCCGAGGTAACCAACTTGCCATAATTAAGCATCTTGAAATATATTTGAATGAAGATGAAAAGAAGCAAGCGGTGCAAGCTGATAACTTTCTTATTATTGACAATGTTTCATTTAATGGACATCTTGACACGATTAAGCACTTAGAAACGCATTTAAGTGAAGATGAAAAAAAACAAGCAGTTAAGGCTCGCAACTTTCGCGCCATTAGAGCCGCCGCCCAAAATGGTCATCTTCCCATGATCAAGCACTTAGAAACACATTTAAGTGAAGATGAAAAAAAACAAGCAGTTAAGGCTGATAGCTTTAGAGTCATTTGCGATATTGCTTATAATGGTCATCTAGATACCATCAAGCATTTAGCAATATATTTAAGCGAAGATGAAAAAAAACACGCAGTGAAGGTTAGTAACTTTCGTACCATTAGAGGAGCTGCCCAAAATGGTCATCTTGATGTCATTAAGCATTTGGAAGCGTATTTGAGCAAAGATGAAAAAAGAGAAATGGCGAAGGCCAAAGATTATAATGTTTTCTGGTTAGCTGCTATGAATGGCCATCTAGACACCATCAAGCATTTAGAAACACATTTAAGTGAAGAAGAAAAAAAACAAGCGGTGCAGGCTGGTAATTTTCTTGCTACAAGAGGGGCCGCTTTTAATGGTCATCTGAACATAATTAAGCATTTAGAAACGCATTTAAGTGAAGAAGAAAAAAAACAAGCGGTGCAAGCTGAAAACTTTGCTGCACTTATAGCAGCCACCAGAAACAGTAACAACGACATCTCTATTGTTCATCATTTTTTAAATATTGATGTGGCATTTGCCTTCGCAGAAGCTCATGACCAAGCGTATGGACGAAAGTATATATATGATTTTGTAGAACAAACACTCAATGATATAAAAAATCGTAAGCAGATCTATGAACAAGCACACCCTCAAGGTGTATTTGATGTCCAAGCGCATGAAGGAGCCCTCTGCTTTTACCTGCTGAGAAACCTCATTCGACGTGGCGTAGCAAGGTATTATGCGCCAGCTGAAAGCACCAGCGATGAAATATCTTTTTTGTTATCTATTCCAACGGTGAGAAATTTAGCTCATAGGTTCCCAAATGAGCGTCAATATGCTCACCCCTTTAGTTTCTTTGCCTTCAATTCAACTACTCCATATGAGGGCCAGGATAATCAACTGTTGCGCCTAGCTTATGATAAAGGAAATCAACAGGCAGTGGCGTTACTGCTAGGCATCCCCGCAGTACATCAATTGGCTGAGCGAGCAAATTTTTATGCTGAACTATCTCCTAGCGACTTGATTTTCAGAGCTCATGCTTACGCTCACGAGCAATCTACGCCTGATTTTTACTTTTCTACTCCTATTGGTGGAACTTTTCCCTTCTGCGAACATCAGGATCTATCCTTTGAATTTAGATGGGGCGTTTGAGGCAATACAAGGCTCTGGACTTCTTGTTCGCCTGCAGGGCGGGTGAGCTTTTGCTATTTTGAGACTTCAACCGTTGTTGATTTATCAAAATTTGACTGTTATCACCCATGACAAAACAATCATCCATTCAGTGGAAGCGATTGATGATTGTGCTGGGACATAACTGACGAACTGGACGAACTCGATGAGCTCGAGAACAGTCCTTGGTTTGCTAGCACCTGCGTTGGTCGAACAGCTTGAATCTCATCCCATTGGATAGCTATATCCTGACCTGCATTGATAAACGCGTCAAATTCATCCTCATTTGCGAAGACGGTTTTATAGTCAATCATGGCAGCCTTGATATCATCTTTTATGGTAGCCCAGAGCTCATCCGATATTTCAGGATTGTTTTTAAGCGCGTCCAGGTGTTC
>JBMLTO010000024.1:0-4641 GCA_049239925.1 Legionella sp.
TACCACAAGCTCTTCTAAAACATAAGCTAGGTGTGAATGTATTTATCTTGAGCCCTGTGCCTTAATAGGGCACGCCGGGTTCTAACGAGGGGGCTGCGAACAACTCACGAAGAACGCAGCTCTACTCTATAAATATAAAGAAGTCCAAAAAGAATTACCTTATGGCCTAGGTCTTAAAAAGAGTCTGACTAGAACGCCAAAGAGAATGGACATTTTATTATTGATTGCTGCTATCGCCACTTTTGCCGCTTGGCTAGCTGGACGCATTACAACATTGAGGGGTAAATCCACTGATTTTCAGGCGCATTCTGCCAAATTGACAGCTTCTTTATCCATCGTGTATTTAGGCAGGAGAATGAATTGTCAACACGCTCTAGTAGTCGATTGTTACAGAAAGAAAATAGTTGGTTATTGGATATGGTTTTCTGTTGGGGGACGCCTCATTTGAAGATTCGCTTATCCTATTTAATATCAGGAGCCTAATAAACGATTATTTTGTGCTACTATTACTTGTGTTAGGAGCTTTAATAATCCTCAACAGACAGAATACGGTGATTGCTTCACCTAACCATTTCATTGACTCTATGGTTAGGATGAATACAGTCAAATGAATATTGGTTTTAGCCAATAGACTAAATTTGAAAATCTATGATAATAAAACCGTTTAATTTAAAGACTTATAATACCTTTGGTTTTTCCGTGAATGCGTTTGGCGGGGTTGTCATTTTAACCGTTGCTCAACTTCGTGACGCGATGATGTTTGCCCGTGCCAACCGGCTACCTATCGTCCCCATAGGAGGAGGAAGCAACATCATCTTAAAGAATAATCTTGCCCATTTAGCCCTTATCATCAGAATTCCAGGAATAGAGCTGATGGTCGAAGATGAGCGTCATGTTTATATACGTGTCGGCGCTGGTGTAGAGTGGGATGATTTAGTGGCATATTCTTTAGCACAAGGCTGGTTTGGTTTAGAAAATCTATCGATTATTCCCGGTACAGTGGGCGCTTGTCCTATTCAAAATGTTGGTGCTTACGGGGTAGAGATAAAAGACTTTCTTCATGAGCTTAGTGCATTTGATAGTATCAGTTTTGAGGAAAAAAAATTCACTAATAGAGATTGTCGATTTCAATATCGTAATAGTGTCTTTAAAAATGAATATAAAGATAAATATATAATCACTTCGGTTACCTTTAGGTTAAATAAGCAACCCGCTGTGAATGTAACCGATATCAATTTACAAAAGGAATTGTCAGCTATTGCTAAAGAACAGATTACTCCGCAATTGGTTCGGCAAGCTGTCATTGCTGTGCGTACGCGTAGACTACCTAAGGTTGCTGATATCGGTAATGCAGGAAGTTTTTATATGAACCCGATTGTTAATGAACAGGTATTCACTCCTATTTTTCATCAATATAACAATTTATTATTTACCCGGTTAGGTGAAAATCAATTTAAAATTTCAGCAGGATGGTTGATTGATCAGTGCGGTTGGAAGGGGTATCGTGAAAATTCTGTTGGTGTATATGAGCATAATCCCTTGATCCTTGTCAATTTTGGTGCAGGAACAGGGGATTTGTTAGTTGCTTTATCACAAAAGATTCAAGATAGCGTGTATAACAATTTTGGAGTCAATCTGATTGTTGAACCTAGGATTTATGATTAAATGAGGTGATTTTAACTAGGGCGTGTTCACAAAGAGGAAAGAGCTGACCCCGTGACCGAATGATACAGCTCCAATCAACGTGTATCCAAGGACTCATCTAGCGAGAAATTAATCGAGTAGCCATTGAATGATCAAAAGCCGCGCGCTCCCGATGTAGATGCTTGTTTTTGTGTTTGCAGAATCTTTTCGTCCAAGCCTCGTTATAAAGGGTATTATTCTGCGCTGCTGTAGTACAGGCATTCATAAGACCATTTAATCCTGTTTTATGAACAAAAGGTAATTCTTTTTCGACTTCTTTATGTAATAATTTCGCCATGCTGCATGGTGTCGATCTCATAGTGTCTGAAAACGCTAGTTGATCATAATCACCAGGCACATTCAATTTTTTTCGCTTATTTCAATGTCTTAAGCTAACTACTCGTGTGGAACTCTCAGGAATAAGTCGCGGTACCTAGGCGGGAGAATGAATTGTCAACACGCCCTATATTGTCTTAAAACTAGGAAGGCTGCCAATGAGGAAGGGGACTAAATACAATGTCACTTCTGATTTTTCACGCAGCTCCCGAAGAAATCTCGAAGGAGGTAGGTATTTAAATTATAAAGTGTAACTCATCGATTTATATGATTTTAATTGGTGGGCCCACTAGGACTTGAACCTAGGACCAACGGATTATGAGTCCGCTGCTCTAACCAACTGAGCTATAGGCCCGAAAGAACTTATTGTAATAGTTTAGTTTGATTAATGCCACAATTTTTTTCAAAATTAGTTGAAAGCACTTCCAAGAATGGCTGATTAGTCAACCATTCTTGTTTTTTATCACAAATAATCTAGTAGTCGCATGGTTACTAATCATCGCTCTCCAAAAAACTACGTAGTTTCTCCGAGCGCGAAGGATGCCTTAGCTTGCGTAGTGCTTTAGCTTCAATTTGTCGTATACGTTCTCTAGTTACATCAAATTGTTTTCCTACTTCTTCTAAGGTATGGTCTGTATTCATTTCAATGCCAAAACGCATGCGAAGAACCTTTGCTTCCCTTGGGGTAAGTGTTTCAAGTATTTCTAGAGTTGCTTCACGAAGCCCCTCTGCTGTCGCTCGGTCAATCGGTGATTCGATATTGCTATCTTCAATAAAATCGCCTAAGTGCGAATCGTCATCGTCACCAACAGGAGTTTCCATCGAAATGGGCTCTTTAGCAATTTTTAAAACTTTGCGAATTTTATCTTCGTTGAGCTCCATTTTTTCAGCTAATTCTTCAGGTGAAGCTTCCCGGCCAGTGCGTTGTAATATCTGCCGAGATATACGATTAAGCTTATTAATCGTTTCAATCATATGGACCGGGATGCGAATGGTACGTGCTTGGTCAGCAATCGAACGAGTAATTGCTTGCCGTATCCACCAAGTGGCATAAGTAGAAAATTTATAGCCACGACGGTACTCAAATTTATCGACGGCTTTCATTAAACCAATATTTCCTTCCTGAATAAGGTCAAGAAACTGTAGCCCTCTATTGGTATATTTTTTAGCAATGGATATGACCAAGCGAAGATTAGCCTCAACCATTTCTTTTTTTGCCCGACGCGCTTTGGCTTCGCCGATAGACATTTGTCGATTGATATCTTTGATCTCGCTGATAGTTAAACCGTGCTCGTGTTCAAAATCAGCTAATCGAGATTGTAAATGAGTGATTTCTTCTGCGTATTCTTCTATCTTGGTTAGAACCAGTTTTTTTCCTTGTTTAGCAACCAATGTATTGATCCACTCGAGATTGCTTTCTTGTCCAGGAAATGTATCAATAAATAGCTTGCGAGGAATGCGTGCTTTTTCGATGCATACTTTCATGATGCTTCGCTCAAATTCTCGTATCTGGTTTCGTAGTTCTCGAAAATGTCGCGTTAGTCTATCTACTTGTCGTGAAGTGAGTTTAAATTTCAAAAAGGAATCAGACATCACTGCTAATTGTTCCAGTGTCTTTGGATTAGTGCGACCATATTCCTTTAGTGTTTCTATTGCATTGGTATAACTTAAAGTTAATTCATCAAAGTAAACTTTTGCTTGTTCTGGGTTTGGCCCTTCATCGACTTCGGTTATAGTCGCATCTTCATCCTCGACTAAATCTGGATCCACCGTAGGACTATTGTTGTCATCGATTTCATCCAACATAGATCCTATATTCGCAGCAGGAGCTTCGTCATCACCATCTGAAAAGCCACTAATGATTTCACTCAACCGGATTTCTTCTGCTAGCACTCGTTTGTAGTCATCAAGAACTAGTAGGATTGTTTCTGGGTAATGAGCTAAGGATTTGAGTACTTGATAAATACCTTCTTCAATTCGTTTTGCAATTTTTATCTCGCCTTCGCGAGTCAGTAACTCAACGGTGCCCATTTCACGCATGTACATACGAACTGGATCCGTTGTACGTCCGGTTTCTTTGTCAACAGAGGCAAGTACTGCCGCAGCTTCTTCGACATCTTCTGGCGCTTCTTCGGTATTTCCTAATAATGCAAGTTCATCATCACTGGGTGGTTGTTCAAAAACTTTGATATTCATGCCCTCAAGCATGCTTATAATCACATCAAAATGTTCGGTATCAACTATATTCGGTAACAAATCATTTATCTGTGCATAAGTTAAATAGTTTTGTTCTTTTCCTAAACTAATTACTTTTGTAATCTGCGAGCGTTGTTGCTCTTGTTCATTGATTGTCATGAGTATTTATCACGAGGTAGTGTAGCATGCAAAAATAACATAATTATAAACTGGCTTACATAAAGTTGCTAGTTTATTATCACTCTTCTAGCACGGCTGTCGCATTAAAATTTAATCAATCTGTTGTAGGTTGGGCCTTGGCCTGAAGTATCTTCAGTTTTTTTAAAAATTAATGTTTAAAAAACAAAAGGTTGCTTTTGTTAAAAAAGAGAGACATGCATAGCAAGATGAGATCAAATTGGTTTTCGTCAAAAAAACAAAGTGAAG
>JBMLTO010000025.1:0-16669 GCA_049239925.1 Legionella sp.
ATTAAAAGAAAAATCATGTTACTATATGACTTAGATGAAATCAGGACCTTAGCCTAGAGACCTTCATCATGATTAAAAAAAGTGAAGATCCTACAGGCCAAGGCCCAACCTACAACTGATTGATTAAATTTTAATGCGACAGCCGTGGCAGCAGAAGAAAATAAAAACATCAGCAAAGTATTCAAACCCTATATTTTCCACTATATTACAGTTTTCTATTCATTAAATCTTAATTATGCAAGTAACGACTATTCCTGTTATTTTAAAAGATCACTACATGCTTAGCCCGAGCGTAAAACATTTTGTGTTTCACGCACTACAAGAACCAGCGTTTGACTATATTGCGGGTCAATTTATTACCGTTCATTTTGAGCATCAGGGTAAAGCTTTGAAACGTAGTTATAGCATTGCTAACCCGCCGAAACACAACAATCATATTGAGTTTGCTGCAGGCCGTGTAGAAAATGGCCCCGGAACAGAATTTCTTTTTAATTTAAATATAGGCGATATCGTTAATGTTTCTGGACCTTATGGACGCCTTATACTGAAAAATGAACCGCCTAAGCGCTATATTCTAGTTGCAACAAGCACAGGGATAACGCCTTATCGAGCCATGATTCCTCAGTTAAAGCATTTAGTTGAGCTATACCCAGAAGTAAGAATAATTATTATGCAAGGTGTACGCACCAGAGAAGATATATTATACAATGAAGAGTTTTCCACCTTAGCATCGCTATTTCCTCGTATCCAATTTCGTGCCCACCTCAGTCGATATACCAAAGGACTTCAAGAATTTGAACATACAGGTTATGTGCAACATGCGTTTGATGAGCTGGAATTAAACCCAACCGAAGATATTATTTATTTATGTGGAAACCCTAGCATGGTCGATGCCTCATTTGAATTATTAAAAGAAAAAGGCTTTGAAGCACAACAAATAGTTCGAGAAAAGTATCTTTCGCGCTAAAAAAATTAACGACCAAGCTATATCAATCAATTTACAGGAGAACTAATGATGTATTTCGACGAATTAGAAACAACCATGGATCACTTGCTGCAGGATGGCAAAGGAATTTTAGCGGCTGATGAGAGCAATGCCACTATTGGTAAGCGCTTTGCTAGCATTGGAATCGAGAATAACGAAAAAAACAGGCGAGATTATCGTTTATTGCTAGCCACTACAGAGCACCTAGAGAACTATATCAATGGTGTCATTTTATTTGAAGAAACCTTTGAAAATAAGGATGATAATGGTAGACCTGTCGCACAACTATTTGCTGATAAAGGAATAACTCCAGGCATTAAAGTAGATAAGGGTTTAATCAACTTAGCCAATACCGACGGAGAAAAAATAACACAAGGACTAGATGGTCTCACTGAACGCCTACTGCATTACAAAGCAAAGGGAGCTAAATTTGCAAAATGGCGTAATGTCTATTCCATTTCTGACTACTCTCCCAGCCTAACTGCAATCAAGGCTGGTGCTGAAACACTGGCACGTTATGCGGCATGTTGTCAGGCTGAAGGTATTGTTCCTATAGTGGAGCCTGAAGTTCTTATCGATGGTAATCATAGTATTGAACAATGCGCGGAAGCTTCAGAAATAGTGTTGCATGAGTTATTCAAATCATTGTTTATTCACCAAGTAGAACTTGAGCTGATGATACTAAAACCTAGCATGATTACCTGTGGTAAGGATGTTCATCCCTTCAGTACCAGTGATGAAATTGCCTCTTTCACACTAGGAGTATTTCGCAACCATGTGCCTGCAGCAGTTCCCAGCATTAATTTTTTATCTGGTGGTCAATCAGCACAACAAGCAACCGAACATTTGAATGCTCTGAATTCAGCAGGTTACCAACCATGGGCTTTAAGTTTTTCGTATGGCCGTGCCCTACAAGAAGATTGCTTGGCAATATGGAAAGGACAATCAGACCATGTTAAACAAGCCCAGCAAGCGCTACTGCATCGAGCCAAATTAAATAGTCTAGCCTGCTTTGGCGAATACGCTATAAATATGGAATAACTATTAGCAAGATTCCCCATCCGGCAACTGCCCGATGGGGAATCCTAGAACGAATGGATCCAGCAGAGACTATACTAGTGAAAATTTTGCGTACAGAGGTATATGATCGGACAATAATCGCCAAGGCATACCTTGCAAACACTGAACTTCATGCACATGCATCCCACGAAAATAAACTCTATCCACACATAAAGAAGGCCTAATCGCTGGAAACGAACGAGCATGGTGTCCTTCAACTGAAAAAAATGCTTCACTAATGCCTAACTCATTCAATAATGGTTTGGAAAGATCTAGTCGCCAATCATTAAAATCACCAGCCATTATTAATGGTTCATTCATTGGAACAACATCGTTAATCCGCATCATTAAAGTTTTCAATTGTTCAGCTCGTTCAGCCTTGAATAAACCTAAATGAACACATAATAAATGGATTTTTATTTTTTTATCGTCATCAAGGAATAATTGACAATGTAAAATACCTCGTGATGCTCGGTTAAGATTAGAAAGATTAATATTTTCAAAGCATTCAAAAGGATACTTGCTGAGTATGGCATTACCATGATGACCTGAATGATAGATAGCATTTTTGGCATAAATATAGTGAGGCCATATCTTTTCGGCAAGATATTCAAACTGCGGCGTAGCAGGCCAACTGTCTATTTTTTTTTCACGACGCCTATGCTCACCTTGAACTTCCTGCAAAAAAACAAAATCGGGATTTAGTGTAGCAACCGCTGTTTTCATTTCAGGCAATAAAAATCTTCTCGTGCCTAAACCAAATCCCTTGTGAATATTGTAAGTAATCAGTGATATCATTGGTTCTGTCTTGTGCAGCATTTACCATTATCCATTTGCTATGACGTTAACAAAAAACAGTTTATGACCATTAATACTAAACTATCTACGCCTAATCGATTGCTATCTACTATTAATCATAGCTAATTAAACTAGAACTTATGGTACTTGATCCCCTAATTGCAATACCTATTTACCTTAACGTTAGTTTTTTTCGTCAATCAATACATATAATTTTTCATTCTAAACAACAGATACCCCTGCCTTTTCCAGGTGAAAAGGCAGGGATTAATTCTAATCACAAGCATGATGATTGATCGCTACGTCGTCCAAAACTTGTTTTAGATCATCGATATTATAGCCAAGGTCAGATGTTGCATTTAATAGGCCGCACGCACCATCAACAAAAGTTGCATAGGGCGTCCAATAATCCATATTGGCTTTTACCATAACATTAAAAGCCCGGTGCGTGTCCCATCCTTTTCGGGTTGCTAACAAGTAAAAAAGGCGATTATAAACACCACTGGAGTAATGAACATCCATTCCATCTTTATATTGATCCGCATAATCGAGAGAACGTCCATCTCGGCTAGGTTTGTCCATATAACGTAACGCATGATCACCACTGGTTTTTTTCATAATATCAGCACCAATACTCCATGTATTGTTTTTTTGATCAAAAAACTCTGCTGCTTGCGCAGTCATATCAGAGAAAGATTCATTCATTCCTCCTGCTTGACCGAAATAAATCAGATTCGAATGCTGTTGGGTAAAGCCGTGACTAATTTCATGTGCAGCCACACCTAACGATACCAAAGGATACATTTTAGATGCACCATCACCAAACGTCATTTGCTTGCCATCCCAAAAAGCATTTTCAACGCTACGACCATAATGTACCCGCATAATCAGCTGCAAGGGCTTATTACCTGCTACGAGGGGTGGTATACCATACCATTCATTAAACATTTGAGTAATAATATAACCAGCATATAAAGCATCATTGCTGGGAGAGTAAGCTCCATTTTCAGGATCATAACCATCATTTTGGTAACCAGTCCAATAACGGCCTGAATGTTCATTATCTTCAGTGCAATTAAACCTCATTACACTATTTAAATGTTGAAACCGTCCAGCCATATCAACAATTTTGACCTGATTATTTTCCATCCGACAAATGCCTGTATCGCTATCATGCAGTATATCAAGGAACGGCTTATCTTTACCGTAATGATATTTTTTAGTACGGATATTGCCACCAAAACCCTGCCCTTTAACTGCGTGACGAATCAATTTAACATCATTCCATTTAACGAATACATTGAAAGTGTTAGCATCGATAATGGCGGTCGGCCTTTGTGGAATCTGACCGTCTTGTTGAACAAAGACACTAACTTGGTAAGCCCAAAAGGCACGATTAAACTTATCAATATAAATCATCGGTGTAACTGTTTCTTCACTAAGGTTTGCATGACTATACTGACTAGAAAATTCCTTTAATGCACGAGAACCATTGCTTACAAAATTAGCAGCAGGCTTCCCCAGCTCAGTATCCAAGCCAATAAAAACAAGACCATTCATTGTTTTTGTTAATCGTGAAGATAACAATAAGGAGGGGCTATCTTCACTATGAACCATTGCATAACCCTGAAAAACAGGAAAATCACCATAATATTGCTGCAAACCAATATGATATCTTTGCTGGCTATCCCGATGCGATTTTTCAAATTTTAAACGATTGCCAGACATAATCGTGTTAGTAAAAACGCCTGGTAAATGTAAAGAAAAATTACGCTCTAGCTGCTCCCAAGAACTGTTCTGTAATGATATAACTTGAGCAGCTGAACAAGGGGGGGTAGAAATGATTAGTAAACAACTGACAATCGATGATTGACAATATCGACGATATTTCATGGTTGGACTCCTTGCCTACAACGTTATGCATCTACCTTCCAAGGTGATAACGATTGTCGGTGTATTGCTTATTTTTTGCTTCGTAGTATTCAAATAACAACAATTGAATAAAACACGTATCCACTGAAGCCAATACCTAGTCCATTGAAAACCAATGGTGATAGGCAAAATGACAACGAAGCAACGCCATTGAAAAGAAAGAAAATGCATAAGAATTAGCATTCCACAGGGAGGAGCGCGAAAATGATGGACTTGATTCTCGTTTACCCAGTAAAAGTATGCACCTTCCATGCACTCATACCTTTAATTTCATTCATTAGAAAACCAAAAATCAGCTATAAATGCAAGATATTTTAAAAAAAAACTACTCGCCAGATATGAACTAGATGAGGTGAACGTGAAGTAAACATGTAGGTATCGTGCAGATATCCTCGGATATCTAGACAATTTCTATAAATTAGGGCAGAATTCCATAAAATCAACTTAACTTTGGTCAAATGAGAAAAATAGCTGTCCTCCATGGACCAAATCTTAATATGCTAGGTTGTCGTGAACCAAATGTTTACGGACAGCAATCCCTTGAGCAGCTTAATCAGACCTTACAACAGCATGCTCAAGAACAGGGTGTGAATTTGTATGCAAGACAAAGTAATGATGAAGCTGAATTGATTCGGTTGATTCATCAAGCTTACGAACAACAAATAGATTTTATTATTATTAACCCAGCTGGATTTACTCACACCAGCATCGCATTGCGTGATGCGCTGTTGGCTGTAAAGATTCCTTTTATCGAAGTACATATTAGCAATATATACGGACGAGAATCATTTCGTCATCATTCTTATTTTTCCGATATTGCCCAAGGTGTCATTTGTGGGCTAGGAACCTATGGTTATTTACTAGCCTTACGAGCCATTATTTTTAAATTAAGAGAGTTATAATCGATGGATATCCGCAAGATTAAAAAATTAATTGAATTATTAGATGAAACTGGAATTTCAGAAATTGAAATAAAAGAAGGTGAAGAATCCTTACGGTTAAGTCGGCATAGTTACCTTGCTGAACCACAGTCCCCACCAACTTACTGTTTCTCGCCTCCAGCAAGCCAAGCGATAACCAGCCCTAGTGACGTCACAAAACCAAACCATGCACCGACAGCCGCAGTTGAGCAAACCGGCCACCATGTTCGATCCCCGATGGTAGGCACCATGTATACATCCCCCTCACCCGATGCATCACCATTTGTTAGCGTGGGACAGACCGTTGCAGTAGGCGAAACTCTCTGTATTATTGAAGCCATGAAAATGTTCAATGAAGTTGAAGCTGATCGTGCAGGTATTATATCGGCGATTCATGTAGCGAATGGCTCACCTGTTGAATATGACCAGCCACTTTTCACCATTGAATAAGGGGCATGCTATGTTCAGTAAACTTGTAATTGCTAATCGTGGTGAAATTGCTTTAAGGATTTTGCGCGCGTGCAAAGAGCTTGGCATACAAACTGTTGCGGTACACTCTGATGTCGATAAGGACCTACTGCATGTTCGACTTGCAGATGAAACGGTATGCATCGGACCAGCTTCCTCCCAAAAAAGCTATTTGAATATACCCGCTATCATTTCTGCTGCAGAAATCACTGATGCGGTGGCAATTCATCCTGGTTATGGTTTTCTTGCAGAAAATGCTGATTTCGCTGAAATTGTTGAACAAAGTGGTTTTTGTTTTATTGGTCCACATCCAGATACGATACGCCTGATGGGAGACAAGGTATCTGCGATTGCAGCAATGAAAAAAGCTGGTGTCCCTTGCGTACCTGGTTCAGATGGCCCGTTGTCTGACGATGATCAACTGAACTTATCCTTGGCACGTGACATAGGCTTCCCCGTCATTATAAAAGCAGCAGGTGGCGGCGGGGGTCGAGGCATGCGAGTAGTTCATGCTGAAACAAATTTATTAAATGCGATAGCACTTACACGTAGCGAAGCAAAAGCTGCATTTAATAATGCTACGGTTTATATGGAAAAATTCCTAGAGAATCCCCGACATATTGAATTCCAAGTACTAGGCGACGGTAAAGGTAATGCCATTCATTTAGGTGAGCGTGACTGCTCGATGCAACGCCGACACCAAAAAGTAATCGAAGAAGCACCCGCACCAGGAATCACAGCCGAGCTACGAGAGCAGATTGGCGAGCGAGTAGTTAGGGCGTGCAAAGAATTAAACTATCGAGGTGCAGGTACCTTTGAGTTTCTTTATCAAGACAACTGCTTTTATTTTATTGAAATGAATACCCGTATCCAAGTAGAGCATCCAGTCACTGAAATGATTACAGGTATTGATATTATTAAAGAACAAATTAAAATTGCAAGTGGGTTGCCATTTACATTGACTCAAAATGATATTCAGATTTCCGGCCATGCATTAGAATGCCGAATAAATGCTGAAGATGCTAAAACATTCATGCCATCTCCTGGTACTATTCGCTTGCTTCATCAACCAGGAGGTCCTGGTATTCGTTTTGATTCACATATATACAGTAGTTATGTTGTGCCACCCAATTACGATTCAATGATTGGAAAATTAATCAGTTATGGTAAAACACGTGAAGAAGCTTTCTCTCGCATGCGTAACGCCTTAGACGAAATTATTATTGATGGCATCAAAACAAATATTGAGTTACACGAACGTATTTTACGTGATAAAGCGTTTATACAAGGAGGAACGAATATCCATTATCTTGAACAATTGCTGAAGGAGTAACCGATTGTTACAATTGGAAATTAAAGACTGCCATCCTAACGATGCAGAATTAATGGTGTCTATACTCGAACGAGCAGGAACGTTGTCATTGACAATGACGGACGCATTTGATGATGCCATACTAGAACCGGAATTAGGCACGTATCCCCTTTGGCCACATGTTGTAATACATGCTCTATTTGCCGATCATGATAAAGCCAATCTAGCAAAGCTAATTATCCAAGAAAAGTATCCGGCACATGGTTGCATTTTACAGGAGCTTCCAGAGCAAGACTGGGAACGAGTATGTATGGCTGATTTCAAGCCACTACAATTTGGGAATCGCTTGTGGATCTGTCCTTCATGGCTGACCCCGCCTGACCCTAAAGCGATTAACCTGACCCTTGATCCAGGTCTAGCTTTTGGTACAGGCACTCACGAGACAACCTCCCTTTGCCTTGAATGGTTAGCACAACATTCCATAGAACAACTAGAAGTCATTGATTATGGGTGCGGTTCAGGGATCCTCGCTCTCGCAGCTATCAAACTAGGTGCTCGCTATGTGCATGCTATCGATATCGATCGACAAGCCCTGGAGGCAACCGTCAATAATGCAAAGATGAATCAAATTAGCTCGCAACAATTAAGTACCCATACACCGGAACAGATAGATAGCTGCGTCGATTTAATCATTGCCAATATTTTGCTAACACCCCTGTTGCAATTAAAACAACGATTTGCTCAATTGCTTAATGAGAACGGTACGCTGATAGTTTCAGGCGTGATAACCGAACAAACAGTCCAGTTAATTGACAGTTATCACGATAGCTTTTGTCATATTGAAACCACCATTGATGGAAATTGGGCTTTACTCATGTTTGTAAAAAAACCAGAAGGGAACTAAGTATACTCAGAGGCTTGTTACCAAGTTGGGTGCCGTAGACAAGCTACGGCACATCAATGGTGAATACATTGTCAGTATTAATTACTCAAGCAATCCCAAACTTTTTACCATATCTCGTTCGCTGCGAAGTTCATTGAGTGTTTCGTTGAATTTAGCTTGAGAATACTCATTAAACGATAGTCCATCAATGACACGTAAAACTCCACCTTCATGGCGACAAGGAAAGGAAAAAATTAAACCGTGGTCAACACCATACTCACCCAATGAGCTACGACAAACAGAAAACGTTTCATTGACAATGGTATCAGTAACTAGATTCTTGATTCCAACAACTACAGCATTAGCAGCCGAAGCAGCCGATGATGCGCCACGCGCTTTTAATACTGCAGCGCCTCTTTGTTGGACCATGCTAACAAATGTATCCTTCAACCACAGTTCATCGCCTATGGCCTCAACAGCAGGGACCCCATTAATTTTAGCCTGGTAAAAATCAGGAAATTGAGTAGCGGAATGATTTCCCCAAATAGTCATTTGAGACACTAGATTAACATCAACACCAGCTTTTTTAGCTAATTGACTACGCGCTCTTAATTCATCAAGACTGGTCATCGCAAAAAATCGTTCGTCTGGCACATCTTTTGCATGATGCTTCGCTATAAGACAATTGGTATTACACGGATTACCGACAACAAAAACACGTACATCCTGGCTAGCATAATTGTTGATTGCTTGGCCTTGGGTAATAAAAATTCCACCATTCACTTGCAACAAATCGGAACGCTCCATGCCTTGCTTACGAGGGACTGAACCCACGAGAATAACCCAATTAGCGCCATCCATCCCTTCTTTTAAATCGGAGGTACATACGACACGTTTTAGAAGCGGGAATGCACAATCATCCAATTCCATAGCGACGCCATGGAGCATCGGGATGCTTTGCTCTAATTCGATAAGATTCAACTCAATATCGGTATTTTCACCAAACATTTGACCCGATGCAATACGAAACAATAGCGCATAACCAATATGTCCTGCTGCGCCAGTTACAGCAACTCTAACTTTATTGTTCATCTATCATCCTTATTTTTTTAAGTCTTATGATACTATTAGCTATCTAAACAAGCTAGCTCGTTTTAATACCTATGCCGCCCCTATCATTATACATTCATATTCCTTGGTGCATCCAGAAATGCCCATATTGTGATTTTAATTCGCATAAAAGTCCCAATCAACTTCCCGAACAACAGTATATAGAATGTTTGCTTGCTGATTTAGAAAACGATCTCCCATCATGTGCCCCCCCCCCTATTCAATCTATTTTTTTAGGTGGAGGAACACCCAGTTTATTATCTGCAGAAGCTTATCGACAATTATTCGAAGGTCTAACCAGGCTCTCCATAATTACCGATAACCTAGAAATAACGTTGGAAGCCAACCCTGGAGCTGTGGAACAACAACGGTTTAGGGATTATCGTGCTCTTGGTATTAATCGACTATCGCTTGGCATCCAAAGCTTCAATAGTGATCATTTAAAAAAACTAGGTCGCATTCATGATGACCAACAAGCACATCAAGCCATAGAAAGTGCAAGATTAGCAGGTTTTGATAATCTTAATTTGGATCTAATGCATGGTTTACCAGGACAAACCATTGCAGAAGGCATCCATGATTTGCAAATAGCATTATCTTATCAGCCAGAACATTTATCCTGGTATCAACTAACCATTGAACCAAACACGATTTACTATAAACAACAACCAATACTACCCAACGAACATATAATCGCTGCAATTGAAGCTAGTGGGCTAGCATTACTAAAAGAACAAGGTTTCAACCACTATGAAATTTCAGCTTTCTGTCAGCCAAAACATGAATCTCGCCATAATCTTAATTATTGGTTATTCGGTGATTATTACGGCATAGGCGCTGGTGCTCATGGGAAATTCACCGTTAGCCAAAACCAAATTGTACGCTCACGCAAATACAAACAGCCTAAAGATTATATGAACAAAGAACGATCGTTTATTGCAGAACGTAACACATTAACTCAGAATGATCTGATTTTTGAATTCATGTTGAACACGACACGATTAAATCAAAAAATTGAACTATCTTTATTTAGTGAACGAACAAACTTATCTGTAGATATTTTATTACCGCACCTAAAACATGCACAGTCAAAAGGTCTGATTAATTTAGAAGACCACAGTTGGCAAGTTACAGAGCTCGGTAGACGTTACACCAACAATCTACAAGCATTGTTTATATTAGACTAAAGATTTTTTCAGTTTTTCGTTAAGGCGTGTTGGCAATTCATCTTCCCACCTACATGCCGCGACTTCGCGGCGTGTAGGAAATGGCCAAGTTAAAGATGAACCTGATTCATTGCCCTAATCTGTTGATTAATCATAGCAAACTGATCATATAACGATTCTAATGTCAACTATAAAACGAGTTTACAATCGCTAGGCTGATGCTCAGCGCGGCACTTAGGCGGGAGAATGAATTGTCAACACGCCCTACCTTATTTTTATAAATGTAACTTCACAACTATTATCCTTTACTTGATAATACCCAGTTTTTCTGGCAAATAAATAGGAGCAGGCATGCTTGTAACATTTTTGAACATATCCGCTATGATATTAAGTTATCTCTCTGGCTCAGTCTGCTCGGCGGTCATTGTAAGCAAATTATGCGGATTACCCGATCCATGCTCAGCTGGATCAAAAAACCCTGGCGCAACCAACGTTCTACGTTTGGCAGGGAAAAAATACGCCATCATTGTGCTTTTGGCTGATATGATGAAAGGTTTTATACCGGTTTTTTTGGCTAAAATCGCCAATATTGAAGTCGAACAAACAAGCCTCATAGGTTTAGCTGCCATTATCGGTCATATGTATCCTATATTTTTTAAATTTAAGGGGGGGAAAGGCGTTGCGACAACCTTGGGGGCATTGATAGGCATGGATTATATCTTAGCCGTAGCAGTGATTGGCACCTGGCTATTCGTAGCACTATTAACCCGCTATTCATCTCTCGCATCACTCATCGCCATCATACTAACCCCTGTTTACTCAATATACTTGTTAGAAAATAGCAACGCATTCTTTCCATTAACTGCAATATCAATCGTAGTCTGCTATCAACACCGCCATAATATGATCCGATTACTAAACCGTACTGAGCCTAAAGTGAGTTTTAATAAATCCAAACCTACATAACGTCAATTCTTAACTTTAACCACTTGTTCATCATCCATTTGTCCTGACCAGCAGGCTTAGCAAGCATCTCAAAGCGCTTGCTAAGTCGCTAATGTGAGTTGTTCGAGTCGAATTGACTATAATAAACTACCCGAGGGCTCTTAATTGTAATCTTATCTGATGAGCGTCCATATTCGATGGACTTTGAGCGTGAGCTCCAACCTGCGTACGACTCATATCCAGAAGGAAATGACCTAGATTTAAATACTGATAACCCACTCCCAAGCGCAAAAATTGGCTTAAATTCAGGTCAATACCTGCACCAAGACCATAAGTGAGAGATGGCGTTGTTATTCCTGCCATGAACCGCGTTGTTCCTTGATAAGCGTAAGTCTTATTGGCAGCAACCCCCAAACTTCCTGACAAATAGGGATGAATATTGTCTGCTAAGTTGCTCAAAACTTTACTCTCAGCGACCAAACGATCGCTCTGTAAACGAGAATTATAATTAAAATCACTCGGCTTATGATGATTAAGTTGTAGAACACTACCACTAACATTAACTGCCGAAAGGGCATAGCCCCCCATACCTAGCTGCAAAGCAAGCATAGGATTACGCCAATATTCAATACCTAGAAATAATCCGCCCATCAACGCTGAACGATACGGAGTATTGGCTGAGTAATTATTGTAGCGGTAGGGAAAGACAGAAGACAGGTGTAAATCTGCTGTATTGGACCAATCATTTCCTGTAAACGAGGATAAGACTTTATCCATATATGACGATTTCTGAGCGGAGGAGCTCATGTATTGATTACTTTGGCTATCAAGTCGTTCAGCACTCGTGGCAAATACAGGCGTATTAAACATGTAAATGGACGAGGCAGTAGCCAAAAACAAACGGTAATAAGGCATTATTTTTATCCTTTGTTATGAATAGCTGATAAAAAGCAAACCATAAATAGTAAAACAATTACAAATGGTGAGCAATAGATCCAGCCTCTCAGGTTACTATTTAAAATTAGACCCGCCTTAAATTTATTATTGCCATCCATACTATTTCTGCTGGATAAACATTATACCAAAGACCAGCGTGCATTGACTACAATCGATGCGTCATTGTCTTGTTTACCTTGCAACAAATGCAAGCAGCCTGCATAAGCAACCATCGCACCATTATCGGTACAATACTCAATACGTGGGAAAAATATTTCACCTTGCAAACGACGCATCAGCGCAGTTAATGCATACCGCAGCGCATGGTTTGCACCAACGCCTCCCGCGATCACAAGACGACGCAATCCCGTTTGTTCGATTGCTCGCTCGCACTTTATTACCAATGTATCAACAATAGCTTGCTGAAAGGAAAAGGCTATAGCGCTCTGTGCATCCCTATCTTGAGCACTTTTTTTCCAGGCTTGCAATGCATGCGTTTTAAGACCGCTGAAACTAAAGTCTAGGCCAGGTCTATCTGTCATCGGTCGCGGAAAAGACGCCAGTAATGGTTCTTTGGGCTGATAGTTATCAGCCAGTTCTGCAAGCTTTGCCCCACCAGGATAAGCAATACCCATGAGTTTGGCAGTTTTATCAAATGCTTCGCCAACAGCATCATCCAATGTTTCACCAAGAAGTCGATAAACACCCAATGAGCAAGCCTCAATCAATTGAGTATGACCACCTGAAACCAATAGGACTAAAAAGGGAAAGCCTAATGATGGGTCATCAAGCTGAGCAGCTAATAAATGAGATTCTAAATGATGTACTGCCAGGGCCGGTACTCCTAAAGCAAAGGCCAATGATTTAGCGAAACAAGCCCCTGATAATAATGCGCCAATTAATCCAGGCCCAGCCGTGTATGCGATTGCATTTAAATCACTTTTTTTAGTATTTGCCTGCATCAACGCCTCATCAACTAGAGGGATCAGATATTTAACATGATCGCGTGAGGCTAACTCAGGGACAACCCCACCATAGACGCTATGGAGAGCAACCTGCGAATTTAAAACATGAGCTAATAAACCATATTCGGAATCGTAGATAGCAACGCCAGTTTCATCACAAGATGTTTCTATGCCTAATACGCGCATGTGGTAATCCTGAATAAATTAGAGGATTATACCGCAATTTGAGTGGGTGGGCTAATATAGCCAATCCTATAAAATTCCTCTCATTTATGGTAACCTCCTCAAGTTTTTTAGCAGTTAACCGAAAGGAATAATAACTGACGTGGTGATGAAATCTTTAAAATATGCATTGCATTGAAAGAATCATCTGAAATAAACTTGACGAAGCATAATAGTACTACTAAAATTGCTGACCTATATTTTACACAATCTAGATGAGGACCATTGAATGCCTACAGTTCGCGTGAAAGAAGGCGAAAATCCAGAATATGCGTTGCGCCGTTTTAAGCGCTCTTGTGAAAAAGCAGGCATATTAACGGAACTAAGACGTCGTGAATTTTATGAAAAACCTACGGCCGAACGTAAACGAAAACAAGCAGCGGCAGTTAAGCGTCACTTAAAAAAACTATCAAGAGACACTGCAGCTAAACGATCTGTTAAGCATAGACGCAAATAAGATGACGATAAAAGACATTATAAGTAATGATCTTAAAACCGCCATGCGTGCTAGAGATAAAAAAACACTAGATGCCCTCCGATTGATTAGCGCTTCTATAAAGCAAATTGAAGTAGATGAACGCATAGACGTTGATGATCAACGGATGCTTCTTCTACTTGATAAGCTTGCAAAACAACGAAATGAGTCTATTACTCAATTTAGAGCGGCTCATAGAGAAGACTTGGTTGCACAGGAACAGTTTGAGTTAGATATTATTAAAAAATATCTCCCAGAGCCACTAGATGAGAAATCAATTCAATTGATAATCGAGCAAGCGCTAGGCGAAACAGGTGCTCAGTGTCTAGGCGATATGAGTAAAGTAATGGCAAAAATAAAACCAATGGTTCAAGGAAGAGCAGATATGAGCAAGGTTAGCTCAATCATCAAAGAAAAACTAAGTTAGTTTTTAATACATACTAGTATGGTTGATTGCAACTCTTATACTCCGGTCACTGACTGTTTCATGGGATCATGTGTTTTATTAATTGCTTTTTAAGCCATGTTCGAAGATGATAATCGTATGGCTTAACTAGTTTTATACCATAAAAATCAACTGATCTTTAGTGGATTTAGTCTTGCGGTGTAATCCGAGCTATCATTAACCTTATTTGTCAAATAAACTTGACAATGATTTTCTTTGAATATCATGACAGGCTTGATTCCGCGCACCTTTATAGATGAATTATTAAATCGTACAGATATTGTTGAGTTAATCGATTCTTATGTTCCACTAAAAAAACGTGGTAGCGCTTATCTTTGTTGTTGCCCTTTCCATAACGAAAAAACCCCTTCTTTTAACGTCGTTGAAAAAAAACAGTATTACCATTGCTTTGGCTGTGGTGCTAGCGGAAATGCAATTAGTTTTGTTATGAATCATCTCCACTTAAGTTTTGTTGATGCCATTGAACAACTTGCAGCGCGCTTGAATATCACAGTACCGCGAGAAGGGCGAACAGCGATGAATAGTAATCCATCGTTAAATCTGTACTCATTATTACAAAAGATTGCTGAATATTATCAGGATAATTTAAGAATCTCTGGTAACCCAGCTATAGACTATTTGAAAAATCGCCATGTTAATAGCAAAGTGGCGCGTCTTTATCAGCTAGGCTACGCACCATTAGGATGGCAAAACCTAGAAAATACATTTAAACAGCATGCAGAAGAATTATTAACCACCGGTATGGTGATCAAAAAAAATGATAACGCTACTTATGATCGCTATCGGCAGCGTCTAATGTTCCCAATCCACGATCGCCAAGGGAGAATTGTCGGATTTGGTGGACGAACGCTCGACCAAACACAAAAGCCTAAATACCTAAATTCCCCAGAAACCATTCTTTTCCAAAAAAATCGTGAACTTTATGGGCTTTTCCAGGCCATACAACACCAAAATCCTATTGATGCGATCATCATTGTAGAAGGCTACTTAGATGTCATTGCCTTGGCTCAATATGGTATCAATAATGCAGTAGCAACCATGGGCACCGCAACGAGCAACTATCACATTCAATTATTAGGCAAATACACGAAACGCCTAATATTCTGTTTTGATGGGGACAACGCAGGAAGACAAGCAGCCTGGCGAGCGTTGGAAAGTTGCTTAACTCATTTGAATTCTGATTTAGAAGCTTACTTTTGCTTCCTACCCGAAGAACATGATCCCGATAGTTTGGTGCGCTCACAAGGAAAAGATACATTCCTTAGCTATGTATACAATGCAAAGGCGCTAAGCGACTATTTTTTCACTGCATTAAGCACTGATCTTGATCTTACAAGTATTTCAGGAAAAAGCCAACTTGTTCATAAAACAAAAAATCATCTACAAAAACTATCAGACAGCCCCTACAAACAACTAATGATTGCTGAGTTAGCTAGATTAACACGCATAGAAAGTCATCGCCTGCAGCAACTCATAGAAGATAAGAGTCCTGCAGAACAATCGATACATCACCAAAGCATTGCTCGATCGCCAATCAGAATTGCAATTGCGCTTCTTTTGCAACATCCGCAAATTTACCAACGATGCAAACAACGCATACAAATCAATACATTTGATAACCGTAAACATCATATTTTAATCACTATAATGGAATATCTTGAACATAATGCCGATGCAAATACTGCATCCCTTATAGAGCTATGGCGAGATACACCATTATTCCAGAGTATCACTAAACTTGCGGCTTGGAACCATCAAGTCCCTGAGCAAGCCTTAGACAATGAATTTTGTGACACTGTATTATTTTTACAAAGACAAGATGCTGAAAATAAAATTCAAAAATTACTGGAAAAATCTCGCAATCAAGGCTTAACGGAAATGGAACGTATCCAATTACAAACCATGTTAAAGAATCGCCATCATTAATGGTCACAAGTTATAACCAGGACAAACGGTAATTACACTAGAAGAGTGCACGGCTGTCGTATTAAAATTTAATCAATCTGTTGTAGGTTGGGCCTTGGCCT
>JBMLTO010000026.1:0-10298 GCA_049239925.1 Legionella sp.
GTCTGAAAATCAGCTTGATTGACACAAATGCTCAAAAGAAAGCATCAATTCTTTGAGCTATCAGCTCACTTTAGCTGCCTAGAAAGCCCTTCGAGACGCCTGCGTAGCACGCTCCTCAGGACGAACGATCCTGGGAAACTACGCACGTTCCTCAGGGCGAACGGTCCTGGGAAAAATGGCTAAGGTCGAGTTGATGCGTTCTTGGCTTGCGGAACTGGCAGCTAATCGAATAAATGCTTCTCGTTCCAAGTCAAGTAACCATTGCTCATCAACCAATGTTCCAGAATTAACATCGCCTCCACATAAAACACTAGCTAATTGATCCGCAATAAAATAATCATGTTCTGAAATCAAGTCACTTTCTAACCAATTGACTAAACCCGCTCTTAAACCAGCATGCCCTTGCCTACCAGCAACTTTAAACGGGGTTGGTATAGGCGGTTTGTAATGTCTAGACAACATGGCATTCATTTCAGCGATCGCTGTATATAAGACTTCATGAGTATTCATGATCCATAAATCTCCTTTCTGCAAGTAACCCCGTTGCAATGCATCAGGAGCACTGCCAGCAACTACAGACTTTGTAATTTGCTCAAAATAGGGCTGTAAATGGGGCATTAATTCACCATTTACAGCTTGCTGCGATGCACGCCGTGCTAGTTCTTTACACCCACCACCGGCAGGAATTAATCCTACGCCTAATTCAACCAAACCGGGATTAGCTTCAAAGGCAGCAACAATACGATCGGTATGCATGATTAACTCACACCCACCACCGAGTGCACGACCACGAAGCGCAGCTATTATTGGTAAAACACTGTATTTGAGCCTCATCATCACTTGCTGAAACTGATTAACCATGATCTCTAACGCATTAAAATTTTTCGCTTCAATGAAGGCAGCTACTGCAGCCAAGTCAGCACCTGCACTAAAATTATTACCATCCTGTTGATAAAAAATCAAACCCGTACAATTCTGTTCAGCAAAATCAAGCGATGCATGAATGCCATCAATAACCGATTGGCTAATAATATTAGCCTTGGTTTTAAAACTTATTACACCGATGCCATGATCAATTCTCCAGAGAACAATGCCATCATTTTCATAAAGTTTTTTAGGCTGCGTTGATGTTTCAATACCTACTCGCTCAGGAAATAGTTGTCGCTGATAGACCGGTAGACAACTTCGGGGCCTATAATCATTAGTCATTGGAGCATAAGCTCCTTCGCTGTTATAAAAATAGCTAATATGGGTTAACCAATTGGGTAGCTTTGCTTGACTAATTGTCGCTTGCTTAGTGAGTGCACTAAGAAGATGGTTTTTAATTAAATCAAAACCAGCATCTTGCCATAGTTCGAACGGTCCGTACTGCCACCCAAAACCCCAACGAATAGCAAAATCAATATCACGAACAGTATCGGCAATATCGGATGCATGGTAAGTACAGTAGTGAAATAAATCAATGAAACAAGCAACTAAGAATTTTGCCTGAGGATGACTTGATGCAAATAAATGACTTATACGGTCAGACAAATTATGAATTTTTAGGATATCATGAACCTCTTTACTAGCTTTACCGATAGCCAAACGATAATCGTTTAATCGTCGATCGAATACTTCAATAGTATCGCCTTTTTTACGATAAATGCCCTGTCTTGTTTTTTGTCCTAAATAACCTTGTTTAATCAAATCGATTAACCACTGAGGCAATTTAAATAATTGATGCCAGGGATCGCTTATCAATTGCGTATCCATTGTATGAATCACATGTTCCATGGTATCTAGCCCCACGATATCCATGGTGCGAAACGTTGCAGATTTTGGCCTATTCAATAAAAGACCTGTTAAGGCATCTACTTCATCGAATCCTAACTCAAATGTTTGCGCATGATGCATAACCGATAATAGTGAAAAAACTCCAATACGGTTAGCTATAAAATTAGGCGTATCTTTTGCTCTAACGACTCCTTTGCCTAAATGACTAGTTAACCAAGATTCCAAATGATCTAATAACTGCAAGTCAGTTTCTTGTGCTGCAATTAATTCTGCCAAATGCATGTACCGGGGTGGGTTAAAAAAATGTACACCACAAAATCGATGCCGTAAGTGTTCTGGTAGTGCTCTAGATAACATATTAATACTCAAACCAGAGGTATTGCTTACTATCGTTGCGTTCGGTGCAAGGTAAGGAACAATTCGATGATACAAAGCCTCTTTCCAATCAATCCGCTCAGCGATTGCCTCTATCACTAGATCACAATGATGAAGCATAGGCAGATGATCATCATAGTTGCAGGCTTGCAAGAAAGAGGCTGTTTGAGCTGTCGCTAGCGGTGAAGGATTAAGCTTATGCAGCTGCTGGATAGCTTTATCGACAATTGCATTAGGGTTGTCTGCTGTTGATGATAGATCATAAAGCAATGTTGGTATTCCAGCATTCACACAATGAGCAGCAATTTGTGCACCCATGACCCCTGCTCCTAGCACTGCTATTTTTTTTATAAAGATGGGTTGATGCATGACCTCTTCCTTCTAATCCATGAACTGACATACAATATAAAACTTTATATAGAATCGAGTTTACCTGCAATGGAACATCATTAGCTAGTACAGATATAGTGTATGCCTTATCACCTATTTTGATAGATAACGTTGACCTGAGCTATCTATCGATAGCCCCTATCTCTGGCAAGCTACTTATTTAATCGTAGACTAAACATTGTATCGATTCTTAGCCACTGGATTCATAAACCAAAAATAGTCAGCTAAATTAAGAAAACTGGATGTAACTTCCTTGACCTTTAGCCACTACTGTTTTATCGTTTTTCCTTTTGTGCTCTAATTAATAATTAAACGTATGAACCCAATCAATTTGAACAATATGTTGGCAATAATAAATAAACTAAAGGTGCATAATGGTTTATTGCTAAGTTTCTTATCAGGCTTACTGATGCCATTCGGTTTTGCACCATTCCATTTACCCGGATTGGCATTCCTTGGTATCGCTATTTTATTCAATATATTACAAAAGAAATCGCCTAAACAAGGATTTTATGCTGGATTTACATTTGGAGTTGGTTTTTTAGGATTAGGTGTTTCATGGGTTTTTGTTAGTATTTATCAATATGGTCATCTTAATTACCTAGCCTCAGGATTAATCACACTAATTTTTATTATTTACTTATCACTTTATATAGGATTGATCGCTGCTATTTATTGCGCGCTGAAAAAAAAATGTAGCTCAATTATAAACTGTTTGTTGTTCAGTGCCCTATGGTGCCTAGGTGAGTTTTTACGCTCAATAGTACTCGGGGGATTTCCATGGTTGATCTTAGGTTTTGCACAGATAGACACTCCAATAAAAAATTTATTACCGATTTTAGGAACATATGGAGCTAGTTTCTTTGCCTGCCTAGCAGCAGCTTGTCTAGCTACTAGTTTAGTCAGCAAATCCAATAAACATATTTTATATCTAACCCTGTTTGTTAGTATAATTTTAGCACCTATTTTGCTCACATCAGTACAATGGTCTAAAGTCGATCCCTTAGTCAAACAGGTAGGCATCATTCAAGCTAATTTATCCATGCGCGATAAATGGGATGAACAATTATTTTGGAGCGTATTAAAACGATACCAACAAGGCATAGAACAATTACTTGCAAAAGATAGAATTATTGTAATGCCTGAATCAGCAATCCCTTTACCAGCAACCTATGTTTCATCTTTTTTAAGTAAACTTAATAAGCGTGCTAAAAAAATAGGTAGCGCGATTATTTTAGGTATTCCCCAATCAACAACACCTGATGAAACAGAATATTTTAATACCATGGGAACTCTCGGTGCGGCAACAGGATCTTATTATAAACAACATCTAGTTCCATTCGGTGAATTTATTCCTCAACCGTTTCAATATTTTATTAATTGGCTGTCACTGCCGTCATCTAATATGAAAGCGGGCACAACCAATCAGCCACTCATTCAAGTACAAAACCACCCGATTGCCTCATTGATTTGCTATGAGTTAGCTTACCCACAATTACTCAGGCAACAACTCCCGTCAGCAGAATGGATAGTATCCATTAGTGATGATGGATGGTTCGGTCAATCATTCGCAATGTATCAGCAATTGCAGATAGCTCAAGTACTGTCCATGCAAACTGGACGTTATCAGATTGTAGCCAATAACGATGGTTTATCCTCTATTATTGACACCAAAGGTAATTTAGTTGCCTCACTACCCGCCTTCCAGCCAGGTCTTCTTGAAGCTGAGTTGCATCCGGCAACTGGTGCATCTCTATGGATCTATTTAGGAGACACACCAATTTTATTGATATGTTTATTTATCGTCGTGTGGGTATATTGCAAACCTGAAAGAAATATCAAAAAAAATAAGGGCTAACTTAAACAATGACAAAATCAAATCTACTCTTGCTGCCAAAGACAAGAGGCGCTATCCTTATCAACTTAATGAATTTTGATTTATAAATCATGGATAACACCTATAATCCCAGTCAAGTAGAAGAACAAGCTCAGCAATTTTGGCAAAAGAAACAATCTTTTTCTGTTACAGAAGATCTGAACAAAGAAAAATTTTATTGCTTGTCAATGTTTCCCTACCCTAGCGGTACTTTACATATGGGTCACGTACGGAATTACACCATAGGCGATGTCATTTGCCGTTACCAGCGTGCATTAGGTAAAAATGTATTGCAACCTATCGGCTGGGATGCCTTTGGTTTACCTGCTGAAAATGCCGCAATCAAGCATGGTATTCCTCCTGCTGACTGGACTAAAAAAAACATAGCGGCTATGAAAGAACAGTTTATGCGATTGGGTAATGCTTATGACTGGAAACGTGAGATTACAACGTGTGACCCACATTATTACCGTTGGGAACAATGGTTTTTTATTAAACTGTATGAAAAAGGACTGGTTTATAAAAAAAATGCAATTGTTAATTGGGATCCAATTGATCAAACAGTCCTCGCTAATGAACAAGTAATCGATGGTCGTGGCTGGCGTTCAGGCGCACTAGTTGAACATAAAGAAATACCGCAATGGTTTATCAAAATCACCGCCTATGCCGATGAACTACTAAAAGATTTAGACACGCTTGATGATTGGCCTAGCCAAGTCAGGCAAATGCAGCGTAATTGGATCGGTCGTTCCGAGGGTTGTAGTATACAATTTATTGTCAATGATTATCTCAAACCCTTAAAAATTTATACAACCCGTCCTGATACGCTCATGGGAGTCAGCTGCATTGCCATAGCACCCGATCACCCCCTAACCAAACAATTAGCTGTAGGAAATGATGAAATACAATCATTTCTCGATAGCTGTCAAGGGATCCGTGTAGCAGAAGCAGAACTGGCCACTATGGAAAAGCGTGGCGTTTTTAGTGGATTAACTGCTGAGCATCCAATTAGTAAGCAATCATTGCCCATTTGGATTGCTAATTTTGTTCTCATGCAATATGGCTCTGGAGCTGTTATGGTCGTTCCTGCTCACGACCAACGAGACTGGGAGTTTGCCCAAAAATATCAGTTACCTATCCATCAAGTCATCAAATCTGACGATCAGGAACATGACTATTTAAATTCGGCCTATACTGGGGATGGTATTTTAATCAACTCAGGTCAGTTTGATGGGTTACATTCCAGCCAAGCAAAATACCAAATTACAACCTATTTAGAACAGCATAATTACGGTAAATCAACGATTAACTATCGTTTACGTGATTGGGGTATATCTAGGCAGCGTTATTGGGGCGCTCCAATTCCTATGATTATTTGTGAACAATGTGGTGTTGTTCCGGTACCTGAGGATGATTTGCCAGTGATTCTTCCCAATGATATTAGCTTTACAGGGAATGGTTCTCCTCTAGCAAATTGCCAAGAATTTTTACATACCACTTGTCCTAAATGCGGCCAAGAAGCAGAACGAGAAACGGACACCTTTGATACCTTCATGGAGTCATCATGGTACTACGCACGTTTTTGCTGTAAAGGACAGGAAAGCGCAATGCTCGATGATCGTGCTAAATACTGGACACCGGTTGATCAATACATTGGTGGAATTGAGCATGCGGTTATGCACTTGCTTTATGCACGCTTCTTTCATAAATTAATGCGAGATGAAGGGTTAGTTAATTCAGATGAGCCATTTAAAGCTCTTTTAACACAAGGCATGGTTCTTCGTAACGGACAAAAAATGTCTAAATCAGTAGGCAATATTGTCGATCCAAATGATTTGATTGATAAATATGGTGCCGATACTGCTCGTCTATTTATTATGTTTGCTGCTCCACCAGAACAGTCATTAGAATGGTCTGATAGCGGTGTTGATGGCGCGCATCGTTTTTTAAAGCGTATCTGGTCTTTTGCCTATCAACATCGACAATTATTTATTGAACTTAACGAATTAAACAATGAACATAATAACTTTAATTGGGAATCGTGTGAACCAAGGCTTAAAAAGGCGCGATTCAATATTCATCAAATATTAGCCCAGGCTTCGCATGATTATGAGCGGCATCAATTTAACACAGTAGTCTCAGGATGTATGAAACTATTTAATGAATTGTCCTCATATTCATTAGAAACAGAGAACGACAAATTATTTTTACACTCCGGTATGAGTATTCTCCTGCGGCTACTAGCACCTATAGCACCACATATCTGTCATCATATTTGGCAACAACTCGGGTTTGAAAAAATTATCATTGATGCCCCATGGCCTAAAATTGATAAAAGTGCCCTAAAAACTGAGGAAGTTGAATATGTTGTTCAGGTTAATGGTAAATTAAGAGCCCAATTTACAGCGAATGTAGATATGTCAGAAGATGAGCTCGTATCATTAGCAAAAGAACAGGCTATGAATTTTCTACAGGGAAAAACCATTCATAAAGCAATTGTAGTCAATCATCGTCAACTAGTTAATCTGGTTGCAAATTGAATACATTCAAGCAAAAACTAATACTAGCGTTAGTCGTCTTCAACTTAAGTGGTTGTGGCTTTCACCTGAGTGGTACAGATAATATTCCCACTTGGTTTAATGATATTAGCTTACTTAATAATGATCATTACGAATTAAAATCACTGATCAAAGCTCATTTGATAGCTCATCATATCAAGTTGAATGAAGATATTAACGCTGCAAGTTATTCACTCTATATTGCGCAAGAAAATTTTCAGCAACAAGCCATTAGTATTAGTTCTACAGCAAGCCAACGCCAATATCAACTACTGTACATCGTTCATTTTAACCTCTTAAGTAAACGCAATAAAAAAACCATTCAATTAAAGCCTATTGTAGTAACTAGACTAATCACGATGAATAGCAATCAAATTCTTGGTTCAACTGAAGAAGAAGACATGATCAAGCAAGAAATGCGATTTGAAGTTATCAGACAACTGTTTAACACTCTACAAAAAATTAACTAGCTTGCTTAAGATAAACTCAGGTTATCATGCTAATAAAACTATCTGCTCTTAGTAAACACTTACAACAATCATTGTCACCAATATACGTTATGCTTGGTGATGATCCCTATTTATTGAACGAATCCGTCATTGCTATTAAGCAAGCCTGGCATCAACGCTGTATTAGCGATGATAAAGTCATACACATAACCTCCAGTGCTGATTGGAAAAAACTAATTATTGAAGCGAATCATTTATCATTATTTACGGAATCAACTCTCTTAGATGTTCGTTATGATAAAAAATCAATCGATGCCACCGGTAAAGACGTTTTAAATAAGTACTTAGAACAGATTAACCCACAAACCATAGTTATCTTACGAGCCCCAGCAATAGCAGCCAAACAAACATCATGGCTTTGCAACCATCCTAATGTGGTTGCAGTTCAGATTTACTCGCTCAACAGTGCGGCGCTAAGAGATTGGATTAAAACTCAGCTGCAATTGCATCACTTGCAAGTTGCTGAACATATTCCTGCCATCATTCAACAATATAGTGAAGGAAATATGTTTGCTTGTGCACAAACTATAGAGAAATTAGTACTAACCTTTGGTGCGGGTAGTGAAATTACAGATGATCAAGTTTTATCGCAATTAAGCGATCAATGCCATTATCAGCTTTTTGCACTGGCTGATGCTTGCATCAGTAGTGATACTCAGAAGGCTATTCATATCCTTCGATTGGCCAGACAGCAACAGATTGAGCCAAGTTTAATATTGTGGTTACTCGCCCAAGAAATTCGTTCATTAATTGAATTAGCCCAAAATCAAACAGGCACCACTAATCATAAAAAACTAGTTTCCAAACCCAAAATATGGCCTCACCGAATGCCTTTATACAAAAAGTCTCTGCAGCATTTATCTTGCCCTACATTGTATAAACTACTCATCCGTTGCAAGAACATTGATTGTCAAATAAAAACTAATTCAGGCTACCGCATATGGGAAGACCTAGAGCAATTAGCTATAGGATTATCAACAGGAAAACTGTTCATTTCATGACAAATCTAAAGTCAACTTGGTTGTTTTCAATAGCAATCTACGATATAGTCCAATCTCTTTCGGAGTATATATTTAGCAACAGTGAGTGTAAGATTGCTTAAAAAAATAATAACTTACCTATTTGTTTTCGCCTTCTCGTCAACTTGTTTGTATGCCAAACATAGAGATATAGCCCTCACTATTGATGATTTACCTTTTGTTGGTGAGAGTAAAAACTTTCATCTTAATATGATTATCGATGCATTAAAAAATGGTGATGTTCCTGCTACAGGTTTTGTGATCGCAAGCAAAATCAGCCCTAATAACTGGACAATATTGCATAAATTTCGTGAAGCAGGATTAAGCCTTGGTAATCATACATTTTCACATATCAATCTTAATAATGTAGACTCGAAAACATATATCGAAGAAATTGATACGGCAGATAAAATCTTAAATCCAGTACTCAGCAAGCCTAAATATTTTCGTTACCCTTATTTGGCCATGAGCAAAGGAAATAAAAAAGATGTCGTGCAAGAATTTCTTAATTCGAAAAGCTATCAAATTGCTCCAGTTACCATCGATAGTAAAGACTTTATCTTTAACCAACTGTTACTATCCGTTAATGAAAATGAGCGCAGAGCTTTTCTTACTGTCTTAAAACCTTGCTATCTTGATTATATTTGGCAACAAACCATACAAGCAGAACAAAGAAGCCGCTTAGCTCATAAGCCAGGACAACCCCAAATACTTTTAGTTCATGCTAATTTGCTGAATGCATATGTTCTACCCGATATTATCAATCTGTACAAAAAAAATGGTTTTACTTTCATCAAGCTTGACAAAGCTGTTCAAGCATTGAGCCACTCGAAAAAAATCGTTTAGGTCTTACAGGCAGGTATCAATCATTTACTAAAATAACCTTGCTAATTTGATAAATGACTATAAACTTAGTTCATAACTTGTATACGATACGTTCATGTGAATAATGTAGTAATTTTTGGTGGCACATTTGATCCACCTCATTTAGGCCATTTGAATACAGCAATCAATGTACAATCTATTTTTAACTTTGACAATTTCTTTTTTTTGCCTTGCAAATCCCCTGTTTTGAAGAAAACAACAGGTGCATCAGTCGAACAACGCCTCCAGATGCTTAAATTAGCTCTCAGTAGTTATGAAAAATTCAAAATTGATGAGCAAGAAATGAGGCGGAAGGAGCCCTCTTATATGTTTGATACCCTTACAAACTATAGACGTCAATGGGGAAAAAATATCGCAGTCACGTTATTATTAGGTTACGATGCATTTTTACAATTGCCACAATGGTATCGTTGGACAGAACTTTCTACGTTAGCCAATTTACTAATCATTTCACGGCCTCTTACCAATACAACTGAGTTAACAGTTGAATTAGCTCAATTTGTAGCATGTGCTAATACAAATAATCTTAACGATTTATTTAGCAATCGGGCGGGGAAGATTTTTTTTTATGATGCTGGCTGCTATGCCATATCATCAACAGAAATACGTCAATGTATTAGCGAGAATAAAGATATATCAACTTACCTGCCCATAACAGTGTATGAATATATTAAAAATAATTCTTTATATCATCCTAGAGCGCCGCTCGGTTAAAAATAACACAGATCGACATTAAGTAAATTTTATGATCAAATTCATGCACATTTATTCTCATAATTAGGTTGTGCCTGTTAAATCAAAAATCCTGGTGTTATCCTACTGAATTGTCAAAACAAGAAGAACGCATCTGCGCTCGATTAAAACGAAACGGAAAATTATTTGTTTTCTTACGGAAAAATCGCCACGTGAT
>JBMLTO010000027.1:0-5011 GCA_049239925.1 Legionella sp.
TTTTGTTTTTTAAACATTAATTTTTAAAAAAACAGAAGATACTTCAGGCCTTGGCACAACCTACAACAGATTGATTAAATTTTAATGCGACACCCCTGTCAGAGTAGCCTTTATGTCTTGACTCTATTGAGTTTTTTAAGTAGATATTTCGCTTTTTCCTGTTGCCCTGCATTACCATGTATTAACACATCTTCTAGTGAGTGCTTGGCAGATTCAATATCACCCATCTTCGTATACTGTTTGGCCAAATCAAGTAAAATAGTCAATGCTCGCTTATTTTTCGTTGGCTTAGCTTGTGAAAGCTTGTCTTCATCAGCATGATAGCCACCAACAGATTCCGCTAGACTAGTTTCTTCTGGATGTTTATCGTCAGCACTTTGGCCTGAATCAATCATTCGATCATCTGAATGGAAGTTGTTGTCTTCCACCGCTAAACAGCCTGGGTCAGCTGTTGTTTCGACTGTTATTGGTAAATCATGGCTGCTATTATCAAGCTGCTCCGTTTCATCATGCGCTCGCCAACCCCAAAATCGGTAACCGACCACAAAAGCAACAAGACTAACAAGAGCAAGCACAGCTGACCACAAAAAGTAATTATTTGTCTTTATTTTACTCTTACTAACCAAGGTGGAATCATCCCGTTGCTGTCCTTGGGCTATTCGTACTTGCTCTTGTAATTGTTTAACTTGATGTTTATATCGATAATATTGCTTACTTAAATTCTTGTTTTCTAATTGCAACTCATGAATCTTGCTTTCTAATAATAAAACAGATGTTTGTACAAATTTCAAAGCAGCATCCACAACCAATGTTGGTGAAACTTGTTGTTTAGCTTCCATACCACGAGTAAACGACGGTAATACTGATAAACGATATGTTTCTGAAGAATGAATAAATATTGGAGCGGGAACAATCTCAGACTGTTGTCTAGCAAAACCTCGCACATTTTTGAGGCCGGATAACAACTGGTTGCCGTGGTACGGTGGCAGCAACGCATGCACGATTGGCTTTTTTTCATGCCAGGCCAAATCATGTGCAGAAACTTCAAGTCTTGCTGCATCAGCAGAAATTGTTTTTATGATTTCAGTACTGGGTATACGTAAGATTGAACCTGTTTTCAAACCATTCAAATTACCTTCAATAAACGCCTCCGGATTTGAACCCACAATAGCGAGCACTATTTGTTGTGCAATGAAGTCGCTACTTTTATGACGTTGAGCTATTTGCCAAACCGTCTCACGTGCTTTGCTTGGACCATAAGAAAATAAACCATCAGTCAACGGAGAAGGATGATTACGAACATCCGTTGGTTGCTGGATAGATTGAGTCATTGTCATCATTCGGCTTGTTTGTTTACTTGGAGCAAGCGAATAATTGGGGGGATCCAAAAGTGCTGTATAAGCACGAGAAACTTCTGTCTCAGATGTCTGCACCTGAATAAGTAGCTGCAGATAGGGGCTATTGATACGTTCAGTAGAGGTAACTTTGATGACCGGCTTACCCTTTTCATTCACACTAACTGAACATTGCAATTGATCAATCAGATAAGAGCGTTTAATCCCCATACGAGCGAAACTAACAGGCGAAGAAAAATCAACTTGAATAGCTTGGAGAGGCAAATGACCAATATCCAGTAGGTCAATCTCACCAAAAAAAGGTTCATCTAAATGAGAATAGACACTTAATTTACCCATTTCTAGGGGATAGGTTGCTAGCGGCGCCAATAATGTCAGAAACGCGGCAGATAGAGTCAGTTTTTTCAATGACCACTCCGGACTATAAAATGAGTTGTTATCATTCACTAAAACGGTAAAAATGTGAAGAAATTTCAAGTCATTATTACTAAATATTTGCATAGACTCGTTTGTTATCTGATAATCCAAAACTACCCATGCGTTTTAATTTAACGAATGTTCAACCCTGTTACCTAAAAATTATAATAATTTGCTTATTCATTCAAAATCAAACTACGGACTTATACTGACCTACAACGAGAATATAATTATGACTCCACTTATTTTGGAAGGTATATCATTAGCTTCATCGATAAAAACTACGATCAAAAAACAAGTCGAATTATTCTCGATCGAACATCAACGAGCGCCCGGACTTGCCGTTATTTTAATTGGTAATGATCATGCATCTTGCGTTTATGTTAACCACAAGCGTCGGGCATGTGAAGAAGTAGGCCTTGTCTCGTTTGCTTATGACTTACCTTCAAATACTAGCGAGCAAGAGTTAATAGGCTTAATTTCCGATCTCAACCACAATAGCAGTGTTGACGGAGTTCTGGTGCAATTACCTCTCCCTGAACAGATTAATACAGCAACCATTATTGAACATATCGATCCGGCAAAAGATGTTGACGGTTTTCATCCCTATAATCTAGGTAGACTTGCCCAAGGTAAGCCTACCTTAAGACCCTGCACTCCGTATGGGGTTATTCAATTATTGCTGTACCATAAAATTTCACTTGTAGGTAAACATGTCGTTGTAGTTGGCGCTTCCAATATTGTCGGAAAGCCTATGGGGCTTGAACTATTATTGGCCAAAGCTACAGTAACTATCTGCCATCATCAAACTAAAAACTTAAAAAATCATGTTAGCAATGCAGATATAGTCATTGTTGCTACCGGCAACAAAGATGTCGTGACTTGTGATTGGCTTAATAAAAACCAAATTGTAGTCGATATAGGTATTCATCGCTGCGATGATGGTAGTCTACGTGGCGACTTAGACTTCAACCAAGCCATAAATAAAGTGGCTGCAATTACTCCTGTACCTGGCGGTGTTGGACCGATGACTATCAGTACCTTATTGCAAAATACTATACTCGCAGCACAACATAGATTAATTTTCAACCATTCAACTTAATAATCAAAATGAACTATTCTCGATCAAGTTGACTCCAATCGAATTCATCATCTAACTCATCATCTAAATCTTCTTTAAGACGCTTCCTTTCTAATTTTCTTTCTACCATTTGGCGAATACGCTTTTTATGATTAAGTTGCTCAGAATCTAATTCATCCTCAAAATTAAACTCGGAAAATGCCTGACCATCATCAATATCTTTATGCAAACCCATTGCCATCTCCTCATTAATCATCTTATGCAGAAGTATAGTGCAAAATTATGACTAATGTTTTGAACAACACTGATTAACCAGTATAATAATGATAGATTGTCAACGCTTATCAAAGCTCCTAGGCTCGAGACAAATGATCGGTTTAATGAGGACAGTTTGATTGACTGACCAAATTATTTCTACTTTTTAACAATAAAATTAGAGTTTTCCCTAGCCACTGATTTTTACTAACATGAGAACACAACGCCAATGCTCAGTTATCAACATGGTTATCACGCTGGCAATTTTGCAGATGTACTAAAACATGCAATATTGTCGCAAATTATTCATTATTTGACTCAAAAAGAAAAACCTTTGCTTTATCTTGAAACTCATGCGGGGAAAGGGGTATATGATTTACAAGATAAACAAGCAATAAAAACTGGCGAAGCAAAAGAAGGTATCGAATTGCTCTGGCGAGCACGAAAACAACTACCCGATATATTTGCTCATTACATAGCAAGTATCGAAAAAATTAATGCTAACGAGACATTACGCTATTACCCTGGCTCTCCTCTCTTAGCTATCCACACATTAAGAAAAAAAGATCGTTTGGTTTGTTGTGAGCTGCATCCTGGCGAATATCAGCAACTCATTCATATTGCTCGCCGAGACAATCAGGTTACTTTCATCGATGAAGATGGATTAAGCCAACTTTCAGCACAACTGCCTCCTAAAGAGCGTCGCGGTTTAATTTTCATGGATCCTTCCTATGAAGTAAAAACAGACTATCGCCACATTCCTATACAAATTAATGCGGCGGTTCAACGCTTTTCTACAGGTGTTTACTGTTTGTGGTATCCGCTGGTAGACAATAAATTACATCATCAACTGATTAGAGGACTAGAGCAAATTGGTACTGAAAAGAAATTGCAGATTGAGTTTTATTTAAACGAAAGAGTTCAAGCAGGCATGCGAGGTTGCGGGCTATGGGTTATAAATCCGCCATACCAATTAGCAACGCAAGCAAAAAAAATACTAACCACCTTAGGACAGTATTTCAATCCAGGACTATCATCCTATTTAATTAAAACATAAATACCCATTTCATAAAAAATGAACCATGCTCATCATTCCGTTATTAAGTTTTAAAGATAACTATATTTGGTGTTTGGCTAATCAGCATTCCTTCGTCTGCGTTGATCCAGGCGAAGCTGAATCAGTGATTAAGTTTAGCGAGCAATATCAGTTACAACTAACCGCTATTTTTATTACTCATCACCATGATGATCATATTACCGGTATCAGCGAATTACGCAAAAAATTTCCGCAAATTCGAGTATATGGACCAGCGGACAAACGAATAACTGGTTTAACAGATATAGTCAGTGAAAAAAATATTGTCTATATGGAACCATATGCATTTAACATTTTAGAAACACCAGGTCATACAAGTAGTCATATTTGTTATTATGAAGCCAATACTTGTTGGTTATGGTGTGGTGATACATTGTTTTCTGCTGGTTGTGGACGGGTATTTGATGGAAACATGAAACAATTATTTAATTCATTGCAACGATTGAAAACATTACCTGATCATACACAGATTTTCTGTGGACATGAGTATACTCGCCAGAACCTTCTTTTTGCAGCAACGATTGAACCCAACAATCGGGCGATAAAACGGCATCAGGAAAAACTAGCCTTATCAAACGATTGCTCACTACCGTCAACGCTTGCATTAGAAAAGGCTATCAATCCATTTTTAAGAACCAACAAACCAAACATAAAAGAGTTTGCGCAAACTAACAATATTGATAGCAATGACGAATTTGCAATTTTTGTTTATCTTCGAACACTAAAAGACCAATTTAAGTTGAACACGCTCAATTTATAGAGTAGAGCTGCGTTCTTCGTGAGTTGTTCGCAGCCCCCTCGTTAGAA
>JBMLTO010000028.1:0-9447 GCA_049239925.1 Legionella sp.
AAACCACGGATTCTAGCAAAATTTAACGTCTAATGGTTAGTGGGTAATGCTATATAATAATTTCATCTGCTGCATGGAGTCGATCTCATCATGTCTGGAAACGCTATTTGATCATAATCACCAGGCGCATTCAATTTTTTTAGCTTCTCATTTTCAATGCCTTAAGCTAACTACTCGTGTGGAACTCTCAGGAACTAGTCGCGTTAGGCGGGAGGATCAATTGTCAACACGCCTTACTCAGGAACAATCAGCTTTTTTCGAGCGGATCGATGACGCTCGAATAATTCGACATCAATATATCGATCGGTTGTTGCACTTGAACTATGGCCCGCATCGTCACGAACATGTTCACGCGGACGAATTTTAACATCTTCTGAAATGCTGGTATGGCGTAGCCAGTGAACGGTAGCTGCGTTAAGGTTATCTGCTTCATCGCTAAGATTCTCATGACGAAGTAAGGCAGCAGCGTTATCGAAGCAAACCTGTAGTAGCCGTCGGATTGGAGCTGTATCACTCATTGCTCCTGAGCCACGTAATTTTGGAATTAAAGGGGAATTATCTGCAGGTGAGGGCAGGGGCGATAAACCAAGAAATTTACGCCAGCGAATCAGACTAGATAACATGGCCTCACTAACGGCAATTTGTCGTTCTTTGTTGCCTTTGCCGACAGTAGTGAACCACCAACACCCGTTACTATCTTTGGCAAAATCATTCATGGTTGGGATCCATCGATCACTAGCAACCACTTCAGATATACGTAGATACATCCCGTAGAGAATGTTTAAAATGAAACGTGTTCGCTCATGTTTGCTAGGGTTTTCTTGTGCTAAATCATCAACCGCACGTAATACTGCCTCCCATTGAGTCATACTGAGTCGTCTAACAGGTACCTTTTGCTGACGTTTTCTTAGAAATTTACTTTTTTGGCGAATTAATGCTACAGGATTAGATGCCAAGTATTCTTCAGCGATTAAAAAATTAAAATAGGTGCTGAGTATCGCAAAAATTTCTTGAATGGCTCCTTGAGACAGTGAAAATTGAGACACGTTTGCTGTTGTTCCTAATTTACGTTGTGCTTTGCTTATCGTGACAACAAATGGCCTCCACGCTGGGTTAGAAATTCTTACCCCTGCCTGATCGATATAACGTGGAACTTTTTTGGTACTAATCCAACTCAGCGGTGGATTTTGACAAAAATATATATATTGTTCGATATGTTCTCGTTTTAGCTCTCGAAGGGTTAGTTTTTTAATCTGCCAGCTCCATTGTAGCAAGCGTTCAGTTTCACGACGATAACTATTAAAAGTACCGAGGCTACCTGTATAGCTTTTGAGGAAATTAAGACTATATTCAAAATCTTTGCGAAATTTAGCATCGGGTATAATCGCATGCTCTGCATTTTTATGCAGCATGGTTAGGTTATCAAATAAAGGAGGTAGCGGTGGGTTCATAATTGTTTCACAGTTGTTAATGTTTATATCCTAACGCAAGCTTTTTAAAGCAGCAAGTGGTCTTAAGGTATCGATTGGGTTGATTTTAGTAGGCTAACTTTACGTCAAAAATTATAGTGAATTAATCGTTTTGTATAAAAAATAGAAATTATCTATGTTGATTAAGCAGTAAATAAGGATTGATTCACTTCGACTTTTGCCATTGTTCCCAGGACCGTTCGCTCTGAGGCGCGTGCTACGCACGCGTCTCGAAGGGTTAGATCCGAAATAAAAAACATCAAGACTATTTTTTATTTCGTTGAGCCAAGATCATTAGACGATCAATTGGGTCAAATAAGTATTTTTCAACGTCTGAAAATCAGCTTGATTAACACAAATGCTCAAAAGAAAGCATCAATTTTTTGATCGATCAGCTCACTTTAGCTGCCTAGAAGGCCCTTCGAGACGCGTGCGTAGCACGCGCCTCAGAGCGAACGGTCCTGGGAAAAATGGCTAAAGTTGAGTTCACATAGACGGTATATTGGCTAGTCAGTTTTTTTAAACTAATCTATTGACCTATGGTCATACTGAGGGTATGATTTAGCCTCTGTCTTTGAGACGGGTTCGCGGGGTGTAGCGCAGTCTGGTAGCGCGCCTGCTTTGGGAGCAGGATGTCGGGAGTTCGAATCTCTCCACCCCGACCATTTTTATTGCGCCCGTAGCTCATCTGGATAGAGCATCGGCCTTCTAAGCCGAGGGTAGCAGGTTCGAATCCTGCCGGGCGTACCAAACGCCAAGCAGCATTCATAATTTTTATGGTAAATGATTTATGGTGGGCGTAGCTCAGTTGGTAGAGCCCCGGGTTGTGATCCCGGTTGTCGTGGGTTCGAATCCCATCGTTCACCCCAGGAAGAAAAAAATATTTAAGTGTCTTATTCTGAGACTCAATCTGAGTCTTTACAAGTCTGTTTTACTATTGAATAATTCCACCCTGTTTGCGAAAGTGGCGGAACTGGTAGACGCGCTGGATTTAGGTTCCAGTAGGGTAACCTGTGAGAGTTCGAGTCTCTCCTTTCGCACCATTTCATATTTTAATAATTTTCAAGAGGTGACTAGATGCAAGTTTCTGTTGAGACCTTGAACGGTTTGGAACGAAAAGTAATTATTTCGGTGCCCACCGAAAAAGTCGAGGAAGAAGTGGCCCAGCGTCTCAAAAGTCTTGCTCGTAAAGCAAAGGTAGATGGTTTTAGGCCAGGGAAAGTTCCTCTTCATGTAGTACAAAAGCGTTTCTCAATTAGCGTACGGCAAGAAGTCGCTAGAGATATGGTGCAATCAACTTTACACGAGGCTCTTATTCAGAATAATCTAGTCCCGGCCGGTTACCCTACTGTGGAACTTGAAGAACTGGAAGCTGGTAAAGATTTTCGGTACTCAGCTGTATTTGAAATATATCCGAAAATTGAGGTTCAAGAACTGGGTAAAGCTGATGTTGACGTAGTTAAATCAGAGGTTAAAGATACTGATGTTGATTTGATGATTGAAACATTGCGTAAGCAAAATAGAGAGTGGCATGAGGTTACTCGCAAAGTGGCTAATGGCGATAAAGTCGTTATTGATTTTGAAGGTTTTCTTGATGGTAAACCCTTTGAAGGTGGAGCTGCCAAAGATTATGAAATTGAGTTAGGTTCCAGCGCAATGATCGAAGGTTTTGAGGCTGGGCTTATTGGTCATGATGTAGGCGAAGCCTTTGATATTGACGTTAAATTTCCTGATCAATATAGCCATGCAGAGCTTGCTGGTAAACAATCTTCTTTTAAAATAACGATAAACAAAGCCTGGGAGGGAATATTACCGCCCTTGGATAGTGCATTTGCCGAGAAGTTTAATATCAAAGAGGGTGGTATTGATGCCCTTAAGAAAGACATCAAAGAAAACATGCTGAGAGAGTTGGAACGGAAGTTGAGCTCAATGAATCGCGAAAAAATATTCGATGCGATCTTGCAAAAAAATAAGTTTGATGTGCCCGTTGCAATGATAGATAAAGAAATAGAGCATTTGAAGCATGAAATGTATCATCGTATATTTGGTCAAGAGCATAAAGACAATGAAGTAATACCTGATTTTCCAAGATCGATGTTCGAAGAAGAAGCTAAACGTCGCGTTCAGTTAGGATTATTGTTTGCCGAATATGTTCAAAAACATGAGTTGGAGGCTAGCGCTGAACGTGTTGATGCGATGATTGAAAAATTTGCTAGCGCTTATGAAACTCCAGATGAATTACGTGCTTGGTATACAGGTAGCAAAGAACGTATAGCCGAACTTCAAGCATTAGTGTTGGAGGAAGTTGTTTACGAAAAAATCTTAGAGGACGCAACGATCATTGAAAAATACATTGACTATACTGATGTAATGAATCCAAAAAAGACCAATGATGAGACGGGAGTTTAAGTATGCATCGGTATTCCGACGATTTGATAAGAAATGCTAGCACGCTTGTACCCATGGTTATTGAGCAAACATCCAGGGGAGAACGTTCGTATGATATCTATTCTCGTTTATTAAAAGAGAGAATTATTTTCTTATTGGGTGAAGTAGAAGATCATATGGCCAATTTGGTTGTTGCTCAGCTACTTTTCTTGGAATCAGAAAATCCGGATAAGGATATTTCATTGTATATTAATTCACCTGGCGGTGTGGTTACTGCGGGTCTTGCGATTTATGATACAATGCAGTTCATTAAACCGGATGTAAGTACCCTCTGCATTGGCCAGGCTGCTAGTGCCGCAGCACTTTTGCTTTGTGCTGGTGCTGATGGTAAGCGTTATTGTTTACCCAATGCACGAGTCATGATACATCAGCCATTGGGTGGTTATCGTGGACAGGCAACCGATATAGAAATTCATGCCAGGGAGACGTTGGCAGTTCGCGAGCGTTTAAATAACATCATGGCTAAGCACACCAGAAAAACACCTGAGCAAATTATGCTTGACACTGAACGTGATAATTTCATGAGTGCGCCCCAAGCTGCTGAGTATGGATTGATTGATAAAGTGCTTTACGATAGAGATAAAATGATTTAATGGTTGTTCATCGTATCCTTTATAATGCCTAGACTAATCATTTAAGTGAGAATGATTAGTCATTGGTTCTAAATAATAAGGCATAACAATTCTTTTTCTTCCGTAATGAGTAAGGCAATTATAATTAATTTTAGCAACACGAATTGATTTTTAAATAAATGTCGTCATTTGACAAATAGCGTAGTGACTTTAAAATTAACATGTATCCAAGCGCGAGTACCTTAGCCATGGCATGAGTGCGTAAGTTTAAAATTAGCTTAAATTTTACTAATTGATATGACGTTTGTTAGTAAATAAAGGGGTTTCTAGATGAGTAAAGCCGGAAGTGGGAATGATGATAAAGTATTGTACTGCTCTTTTTGCGGTAAAAGTCAGCATGAAGTAAAAAAATTAATTGCAGGCCCATCTGTGTTTGTTTGTGATGAGTGTGTTGATTTATGCAATGATATTATTCGTGAAGAAACACAGAGTGTAGAAGAGCAATCGCCATCAAGCTTACCCTCTCCTAAAGAAATTTCAGCCTTTTTGGACGAGTATGTCATAGGTCAACCGCATGCTAAAAAAGTATTATCAGTTGCTGTATATAATCATTACAAACGATTGCAGCACAAACCAGAAAACGGTGTTGAGCTAGGCAAAAGTAATATTCTGCTCATTGGTCCTACTGGTAGTGGTAAGACTCTTTTGGCTCAAACATTGGCTAGGTTGCTCAATGTTCCCTTTGCAATGGCGGATGCAACAACATTAACTGAGGCTGGTTATGTTGGCGAAGACGTAGAAAATATTATTCAAAAACTATTACAAAAATGTGATTACGATATTACCAAAGCACAACAAGGGATCGTTTATATTGACGAAATTGATAAAATTTCTCGCAAATCAGACAACCCATCGATTACACGCGATGTTTCAGGAGAAGGGGTACAACAAGCGTTATTAAAACTTATTGAAGGTACCGTTGCTTCTGTGCCACCTCAAGGGGGGCGAAAGCATCCACAGCAAGAGTTTCTCCAGGTCGATACATCAAATATTTTATTCATTTGTGGCGGTGCGTTTGCTGGCCTAGATAAAGTTATACGTGAGCGTAGTGATAAATCTGGAATAGGTTTTTCCGCTCAATTAAAAAATAAAAAAGATTCGAGTGCCTTTGAAAAATCGCTTGAATCGTTAGAATCGGAAGATTTAGTTAAATATGGTCTTATACCTGAGTTTGTTGGTCGATTACCCGTTGTTGCATCCCTTCAAGAGTTAAATGAGGCTGCATTGATAGATATTTTGACCAAGCCCAAAAATGCACTAACAAAACAGTTCCAGGCATTGTTTAAAATGGAAGATGTTGATTTGGAGTTTAGGGATGATGCTTTAAATGAAATTGCTAAAAAAGCTCTCGTGAGAAAAATAGGTGCTCGTGGTTTAAGAGCAATACTAGAAAATATTTTGCTAGATACGATGTATGAATTACCCTCATTAGAAGGTATTAGCAAGGTGGTTGTTGATGAAAATGCGGTAACCAATGGGGCCAAACCTATTTTAATTTACGCCAGCGAGGATACTCAACAATCCGCTGTAGGCGGTTCAGAATAACTTATTTGCTGAAAACTAGTGTTTGTGATTTAACGCCATGCAGGCGGTTTAGTCCATCACTAGCTAATGCTAGACCGGTTATTGGCGTTGAGCTTGGTTTTTAGAACCTAAGCTCAACCACAGTAGTTTGTCCTGTATATTTGGCACAATGAACTTCTTAATTACTGTTAGAATAAGGGATCGCTATGTCGAATGAACATGAGCCGACACCAGATATTAATGATTTGTCAGCTATACCAGTACTTCCCCTACGAGATGTGGTCGTTTATCCACATATGGTTATCCCGTTGTTTGTTGGTCGCGAAAAATCCATAAAAGCGCTTGAAGCAGCAATGCTAAATAACAAGCATATTTTTTTAGTCGCACAACGTAAATCAGCACAAGATGATCCAGGACCAGATGATTTATATCAAGTTGGAACCTTATCGAGTGTACTACAATTATTAAAATTGCCGGATGGAACGGTTAAAGTGCTTGTCGAAGGTGAGCGCCGGGTACGGGTACGTCGTTATATGAGTGGCTCTGATCATCTATTGGTTGATCTTGATCCTATAGAGGATGTTATTGCCAAATCAGCAAAGCAAGACATTGCAATTATTATGCGCTCATTGATGTCTCAATTTGAGCAGTACATCAAATTAAATAAAAAAATCCCACCAGAAATACTTAGTTCAATCAGTAGCATAGAAGAGCCTGGTCGATTAGCTGATACTATTGCAGCGCATCTCAGTCTAAAAGTTGAAGATAAGCAAGAACTATTAGAAACCTTAGACATCGATTTGCGTCTTGAACGTTTAATGACAGTCATAGAAACTGAAATAGATCTATTACAGGTTGAAAGGCGGATACGTAGTCGTGTTAAAAGGCAAATGGAAAAAAGTCAGAGAGAGTATTATCTCAATGAGCAAGCCAAGGCTATTCAAAAAGAATTAGGCGAATTAAGTGAAGAAGGTAATGAGATTGATCAATTAGAAAAGTCAATCAATAATGCCGGTATGTCGAAAGAAGCCAAAGATAAGGCATTATCAGAATTACAAAAATTAAAATTAATGTCCCCAATGTCAGCTGAGGCAACGGTAGTAAGAAATTATCTAGAATGGCTGTTGTCTGTTCCATGGAAAAAGCGTAGCAAAATCCAGTTTGACTTACAAAAGGCAGAAAAAATTCTAGATCAAGATCATTATGGACTAGAAAAAGTTAAAGAAAGAGTTATTGAATATTTAGCTGTGCAACAACGGGTTAAAAAACTTAAGGGAGCTATTATCTGTCTAGTGGGACCACCGGGCGTAGGAAAAACTTCGCTTGGCCAGTCAATTGCCAATGCTACAGGAAGAACCTTCATTCGTATAGCATTAGGTGGTGTGCGTGATGAAGCCGAAATTAGAGGTCATAGAAGAACTTACATTGGCTCGATGCCAGGCAAAATAATTCAGAAATTGTGTAAAACTGGTGTTAAAAATCCATTAATCATGTTGGATGAAGTTGATAAAATGGCTATGGATTTCCGTGGAGATCCGGCATCGGCATTGCTTGAAGTACTTGATCCGGAACAAAACCATGCCTTCAATGATCATTATTTAGAAGTGAATTATGATCTAAGCGACGTTATGTTTATTGCAACGGCAAATTCTTTAGAGATACCTGCTCCATTGTTGGATCGTATGGAAGTTATTAGACTTGCAGGATATACCGAGGACGAAAAGGTTCATATTGCACAAGATTATTTAGTCAATAAGCAAGTAGCTCTTAATGGATTAAAGTCGGATGAAATTGATATCAGTGAAGGTGCTATTCAAGATATCATCCGTCATTACACTCGCGAAGCGGGTGTTCGCAATTTAGAGCGTGAAGTTGCTAGTTTATGTCGAAAAGCAGTCAAGACGCTGTTGACGCAAAATAAATTAAAAAAAGTTACCATTAATCGCGGGAATATAGAAAAATTTCTAGGTGTAAAAAAGTTCAGGTACGGTTTGGCTGAGTTACATGATCAAATTGGGCAAGTAACGGGTTTAGCTTGGACTAGTGTTGGTGGGGAGCTATTGACCATTGAAGCGGCAATGATGCCCGGTAAAGGAAAAACTCTTCATACAGGTAAACTGGGTGAGGTCATGCAAGAGTCAATTCATGCGGCGATGACAGTTGTTAGAAATCGCACCAAGTTACTCAACATGGCGAGTGATTTTTATGAAAAAAACGATTTTCATATTCATGTGCCCGAGGGTGCAACACCCAAGGATGGTCCTAGTGCCGGTATTGCGATGTGTACAGCTTTGGTTTCAGTGATTACCCAAACACCAGTCAGAGCCGACGTAGCTATGACCGGTGAGATTACGTTGCGTGGCAGTGTGTTACCCATTGGCGGGCTCAAAGAAAAGCTATTAGCTGCTCATCGAGGAGGAATTAAGCACGTAATTATTCCAGAGGATAATCGCAAAGATTTAGCTGAAATTCCTGATAATATTTTGCGAAAATTAAAGATTCATCCCGTTAAATCGATAGAACAAGTTTTTGAACTTGCCTTAAAAATTGAGCTAGCAGCTGAAGGCTGCGGTCCTATAAAGGACTAGGCCAACAATCGCCTTGTTATCACTCTGGGTGTGCTGAGCAGTCAGTGCATCTAGGTGTTAGACTCTGCTACAACCAAGCGCTTTTTTGCAATAGTCGACGATGTTGTTTCTAGCGATGCTCCACTCTCTTTGCCTGGCATAGAAAACTATCTATGTTGAGTAATTTCTTTATGGACAATCGTTAGACTGTGTTGACAATTCATTCCCCGGCCTACGTGCCGCGACTGGTTCCTGAGAGTTCCACACGAATAGTCAACTTAGTACCCGTTTGCGCTACGCCTGTTATTGTCACCTACGCGGGCTTTAGAGCCCTATGGTTTATTGCTGTCCGTCAAATGGAGTGGTATTTTGTGGGCTGCTGGACTCATTACAACATTAACGGGTCAAGCGACTGATGTTCAGGCGCATTCTGCCAAATTTACAGCGTCGTTATCCATCGTGTATTTAGGCTGCTGGGTGAATTGTCAACATGCTCTAGTGAATTGAGCAGGTGTGTCGCATTAAAATTTAATCAATCTGTAGTGGGTTGGGCCAAGACCCTGTAGGATCTTCACTTTTTTTTAATCATGATGAAGGCCCCCAGGCTAAGGTCCTGATTTCATCTAAGTCATATAGTAACATGATTTTTCTTTTAATTATTCGACAGCCTAAGTAAAAAAAAGATAACACGCGGCGTGTTTTATAAGTATTTGCTTGAAATTGGAGGTGTAATTTTTGCTTTTCAGCAGCAAAGCCTACAATCCATGCGATTAAACCCGCTAAGGCACTAAGAACTAACCAAACGAT
>JBMLTO010000029.1:0-13138 GCA_049239925.1 Legionella sp.
CTATAGTTGGACTTTCACCAACTCGCTATTGACCATGCCGGTCACACCGAGACGCTTGCTACGCACGCTCTTCAGGGCGAACGGTCCTGGAAAAAATGGCTAACGTCGAAAATTATCCTTTTATTCTTTTTATCAAGAGCCTAAGTGCTTTTTTCTATATTAATTTGAGGAGATCAGTGAGCCCTATCTTATTAATTTCATCAAAATTTGTTAAAATTACTTATTTTTGTAACCGGATCACATGAATCTATGAATGATATTGAAAGGGCTATTCAACAAGCGCTTAATAATAATCATGACCAATTGGTCAATAAAGCTTATCTTGAATTCATTAAAGCTAATTTCATCATACCCATTGAAAACAAATCTGATGACCATGAACCCAAGGTGCTATTTTTACAGGAACATGACAAGATTTTTTTGCCTGTATTTACTAATATGAAATACTTTAATGACTGGGCTGAACCCATAAAAAATGAAATAAAAATATTAAGATTATCTGGGGTTAACTTGCTAAAAGGTATTGGTGAACACGTATTTGTGAGTTTAAATATTGGTAGTGATATTTACAAAGAATTCAATGATGCTGAAATAGCAAGAATGCGTAGCATGGTCTTAAAATTATTTAATTAAGCAAGTTTAGCTGTTGAACCCTTGGAGTAATTCAACAGCTAACATTGTGTTTAAGCAACTAAATCCATTACTTGATATCCTACAAGGGCTACGCCAACAAATACACTGGTTATTTCTATTGCCTTAATAAAAATACCACTTAAGTTTTCATAAAAACTATCGTTGGCTGCCTTAGTCTCAGTGATAGATTCGCAGACTTCGTCTGTTAATTCGGCTGATTGATATATTGGCTTTTCTTCATAAAATCCTGCCCACCAACCTTCTAACCACTGTTCGCTTTCTTTAGAATGAATATTATAGGGGTTAGCATCTTCTGCAACTTCATCTAGAGCACTTTGATATCCTTGTGCGTAACAATCTTCTAGATCAGGAAAAGCTATGTTTAAACGTAACTTAATATCTGGTAATACAGCATTTATATCGTCCATTATTGATCCCCTTAAAAGAGTTAATTAGTCCCTTGATGTTTTTGTAGGTCTATCTACCATCAGCTAATCATGTACTGATGTGTTCATTCTACAATTGGCTGACAGAGGTGTGGGCATCGATAGTTAAAATTTACATTTTCTTGACAATATTCATGAGTTTTTAGATTTGATAAGAAGAGACACAAGCCATTTTTTAATTATATATTATATAAATCAATAAGTTGCAACATAATAAATTAGGAATGATCATGCTTAAGGAGCTAATCTGCAGTGCATCCAATTCATGCCATCTAGATAGTAGTGAACCCGATCATGTAAACGATTATCTCTGCCTTGCCAAAACTCAAACTCTTGTGGAGATAGTATATACCCTCCCCAATTTTCTGGACGAACAATTGGTTGCTTTTGGTATAGCCTAAACAAAGTTTCTAAACGCTGGTTCAGCTCTTCTTGATTATTTATCACCTGGCTTTGTGGCGACGCCATAGCGCTCAACTGACTCATCAATGGACGAGATAAAAAATAATCATCTGATTGCTGAATTGATGTCTTTTTTACATGACCTCTTATCCGTATTTGCCTGGCTAGCTGTGGCCAAAAAAAATTTAATGCGGCATAAGGCGTTTTTTCTAATTGTAATGCTTTATGACTTTGATAATTGGTATAAAAAACAAAGTTGTTATGATCAACACTTTTAAGGAGAACAACTCTTGAGTCAGGGAGACCATGTTCATCAACAGTAGACAGTACCATTGCGGTAGGATCAAGATTATCGGTTTGCAAGACTTGCTTAAACCAATGATCAAATTGGTCAAAAGGTGAAGATAATACATCGTGATCACTTAAAGTTAAACGACCATAATCACGACGTATATCTGATAACATGCGTTTACCAAGCCATGACTTCTGCTACGGCATCACCGAGATCTGCTGGAGAACGAACTGTTCTAACACCAGCAGCCTCGAGAGCGGCATACTTATCCGCTGCGGTACCTTTACCACCAGAAATAATTGCCCCTGCATGTCCCATTCGTTTCCCCGCGGGGGCAGTAACACCTGCTATATATGAAACCACCGGCTTAGTTACATTTGACTTAATATATTCAGCTGCTTGTTCTTCTGCAGTACCACCAATTTCGCCGACGAGAATGATGGCTTGCGTCTCGATATCTTCTTCGAAACGTTTCAACACATCAATAAAATTCATACCAGGTATAGGATCTCCACCAATACCTACACAGGTGCTTTGACCAAAACCCTTATCTGTTGTTTGCTTTACGGCCTCATACGTCAACGTGCCCGATCGTGATACAATACCTACTTTTCCAGGGAGATGAATTGAACCAGGCATAATACCAATTTTACATTCTCCTGGTGTAATAATCCCAGGACAATTCGGGCCAATCAATAAACTATCTGTATTATTTTCCAAATAGACTTTAACTTCTAACATATCAATAACCGGTATACCTTCAGTAATACATACTATTAATTTGATACCAGCTTCAGCAGCTTCTAAAATTGAGTCTTTACAAAATGGTGCTGGCACATAAATCACCGTAGCATCAGCCCTGGTTTGATCGACAGCTTCGCGTACCGTGTTGAAAACTGGTAAATCCAAATGGATCTGTCCACCCTTACCAGGGGTAATACCACCAACCATTTGAGTGCCATAACTAATCGCTTGTTGAGTATGTAGCGTACCTTGCTTACCCGTAAAACCTTGGCAGATTACTTTGGTGTTTTTATTTACTAAAATGCTCATTACTTGCCTCAGAATTCATAATTTGAGCCGAAACGACCCTGTTAATAACAGTCTTTAAATAACTTATCGCATCGCTTTAACTCGTTAGGCTTAGCAAAATTTATTGTTATGTCTAAACAACTTAACTTTTTTCTTCAGTTAAGATCATGAAGTTAACGCGAGCAACTCAACTATTATGCTTTTATATTGCCGCTACTATTTTCTTAGCTGCATCAGTTAAACTGTTTGCAGCAATAACATTAAGATTACTTTTATTGAGTATGTCTGCACCCAGCACTGCATTATTTCCTTCAAGCCTGACAACAACCGGAACTTGCACTTGTACTTCTTGGACAGCAGCCAAGATCCCTTCTGCTATTAGATCACAACGGACAATACCACCAAATATGTTTACCAGTATGCCTTTAACTTTGTCATCAGACAAAATAATTTTAAATGCTTCGCAAACTCGCTCTTTAGTTGCTCCACCACCTACATCAAGAAAATTAGCAGGCTCACCGCCATGTAACTTAATAACATCCATAGTTGCCATAGCTAATCCAGCACCATTAACCATACAACCTATTTCACCATCAAGAGGAATATAATTTAACTCCCAATCATGAGCCCGATTTTCTCGTTCATTTTCTTGGGTGGTATCTCGCATGGCTCTTAATTGAGGCTGTCTGAACAACGCATTATCATCTATATTAATTTTACCATCCAGGCAGACGATGTTACCGGCCTTGTTAACCACCAATGGATTAATTTCTAAAAGGCTTAAATCACATTCAACAAACATTTTACCCAAACCTTGCATGATATTGCCAAACTGTTTGATTTGGTCATCAGTTAAACCCAATTTAAATCCTACTTCACGACATTGAAATGGCATAATCCCGACTAAAGGGTCAACAACAACCTTAAAAATTTTTTCAGGTGTTTGGTGGGCAACTGTTTCGATATCTACTCCACCTTCAGTTGATGCCATAAAAATAATGCGTCTAGTCTCTCTATCAATGACCGCACCTAAGTACAATTCACGAACAATCTCACTAGGCTCCTCAACCAATACAGCGTTAACAGGCTGGCCAATGGCATCCGTTTGATAAGTTACTAGGCGACTACCTAATAACGATGCTACATAAGCAGCTAAATCGTCCTTAGAATCAACCAACTTAACACCACCAGCCTTTCCTCTGCCGCCTGCATGAACCTGTGCTTTTACTACCCAACGTGTCGATGATGATAACTGCGATGCAATCTCTAACGCTTCATCAACAGAGTGAGCAACTTGCCCCTTTGGAATAGGCAAAGCGTAACTCGCAAATAACTGCTTTGCCTGAAATTCATGTAAATTCATTATGTATACCCTATAAATAAATTAGATCAACGACCATAATTGCATCGTTGTTCATTAACAAATTTCCTTACACATTTAATAATAATCGGGAAGGATCTTCTAATAGTTCTTTGATGTTTACTAAAAATTGCACAGAGTCTTTGCCATCAATTAACCGATGATCATAAGAAAGTGCTAAATACATCATTGGACGGATTACAATTTGTCCATTTTCTACGATTGGCCTATCTTGTATTTTGTGCATACCCAAAATACCTGTTTGTGGTGGATTAATAATTGGGGTTGCCAATAGAGAACCAAAAACACCACCATTAGTAATAGTAAATGTTCCTCCCTGCATTTCATCCATCGATAACTTTCCTTGACGAGCTCGGCTAGCAAAATCACCAATCGATTGTTCTATTTCTGCCATATCCATCTGGTCAGCATTTCGTAGAACTGGAACCACTAAACCGCGCTCAGTAGAAACTGCAATTCCTACATCATAATAACCATGGTAAACAATATCATTTCCATCGATTGATGCATTAACAGCAGGAAATCTTTTTAACGCCTCGACAACCGCTTTAGTAAAAAACGACATAAATCCTAATTTTACGCCATGTTTCTTTTCAAAAGTGTCTTTATATTGGCTGCGCAAATCCATAACCGATTGTAAATTAACCTCATTAAACGTGGTCAACATCGCTGCATTATGTTGTGCTTGCAATAATCGTTCCGCTACTTTAGCACGCAACCGAGTCATCGGCACTCGACGCTCTTCTCTATCGCCTGTTGTAACAACTGGTTGAATTAGCATCGATGGCAATCCATTATCGACCACCGTGGTCGTTTTTCGATTAGTTTCTACATAATTGATTACATCATCTTTGGTAATACGACCTTCTTTGCCAGTGCCCTTGATCTCACTAGGTCGTAAATCATTTTCTGCGATTAATCGACGTACTGCGGGACCGGTCGCTTGAGTATCAGAAGGGTTAGTGATGCTATCTTGAGCGACTACGACATGCTCGGTTGCTACCTTAGCCAGCTCAATTTTGGCTAATAATTGTCCGGAGGTAACTGTCGAGCCTTCCTGAAAGAAAATCTCGCCTAACACACCATCCGCTGGTGCCGGCACTTCAAGAACGACTTTATCAGTTTCTAGATCTAAAATATTTTCATCTCGTTTAACCTGATCGCCGGTTTTTTTATGCCAAGTCGCAACAGTTGCATCAGCTACTGATTCCGGTAGAGCAGGTACTTTAACTTCAATTGACATAGTTTTACCTTCTATTTAGAGTGTTCGATCACATTTACAACAAAGCTTGTTCTACTAATTCTTGTTGTTGCTGAGCATGCAAGTATGCGCTGCCTACTGCTGGAGCAGCTGCAAACCCTCTACCCGCGTATGATAAGGACTGATTATCTTGCAAGCAAGCTTTAATATGATGCTGTGATGAAAACCAAACTCCCTGATTTTGTGGTTCTTCCTGGCACCAAATGACCTGCTTGGCCTGAGAAAACTTCATTAATTCTCTGATCAAAGCCCTTTTAGGGAATGGATACAATTGCTCTATACGAATAATTGCTACATGTGCTAACTTGTCATCACGTCTTTTTTGTAATAAATCATAATAAACTTTACCAGAACAAAGAACGATCTTGGTTACACGATCATTGTCGATGGTATCAATTTCGGGAATAACTGTTTGAAATCCAGTTGAAGTTAATTCATTTAAAGTTGATATTGCGAGTTTATGACGCAATAAACTTTTGGGTGTCATAACTATCAGTGGCTTACGATAGTTACGCAATATTTGGCGTCGTAACAAATGAAAAATCTGTGCAGGCGTAGTTGGATTACATACTTGAATATTTTGCTGCGCGCACAATTGCATAAAACGTTCTAATCGTGCCGATGAATGTTCTGGACCTTGCCCCTCATAGCCATGAGGTAACAACATGACTAAACCACACAAACGGCCCCATTTCTGTTCTCCAGAGCTTATGAACTGATCAATCACCATTTGTGCACCATTAGCAAAATCGCCAAATTGTGCTTCCCACAGGGTTAGCGACGTTGGTTCAGATGCAGCAAATCCATATTCAAAAGCAAGGACAGCTTCCTCCGATAACACCGAATCAATCACTGAAAAAGTTTTTGTTGGATCAGAGGCAATATGCTCCAAAGGAATATATGACTCACCAGTGTTAATATCATGGACGACCGCATGCCTATGCGCGAACGTTCCCCGACCACAATCTTGCCCTGATAGCCGCACACCATAGCCATCAGCAAGAATAGATGCATACGCCATGGTTTCTGCATAACCCCAATTTATGGGCATATCACCGGCAGTCATTTTTTCACGTTCAACCATTAAACGTTTTACCACTGGGTGTAATTCAAAACCTGCTGGCATTGATTGTAATTTCTGAGACAATGTTTGTAATGTTGTTAAATCAACTGCTGTATTGACTTTATCAGTCCATTTTCCATCTATATACGGCGACCAATCGACTGAAATATTTCCTGAAAAATCGCCTTGAAATGTATTAACTACAGCTTCGCCTCTATCGAGCTTATCTCGATATGCTTCAATAAGCTCATTAACTTCTTCATTAGTAATCAGACCTTGAGCGACTAAATGCTCAGCGTAAATCTCGCGTAAAACTGGCATCGATTTAATTTTTTTATACATCATTGGCTGGGTCACTAATGGCTCATCAGCTTCATTGTGTCCATTACGACGATAACAAACCAGATCGATGACTACGTCTCGTTTAAACTTCATTCTAAATTCAAAAGCAATTTGCGTTGCGAAGACTACCGCCTCAGGATCATCACCATTGACGTGAAGTACTGGAGCCTGAACCATTTTGGCTACATCCGTACAATACATGGTTGACCTTGAATCTAGTGGATTACTCGTAGTAAAACCAATTTGATTATTAATGACTATATGTACAGTTCCACCGGTAGAATATCCACGGGCTTGGGAAAAATTAAAGGTCTCCATAACCACACCTTGCCCAGCAAACGCAGCATCACCATGAATAACGACTGGTAGAACACTATTTTTTTCAATCAGGTCTCTACGGCGCCCAAGTCGTGATCGTGCCGACCCTTGTACAACTGGACCTATAATTTCCAAATGTGACGGATTAAACGCCAAAGCAAGGTGAATTATTTTATTGTTATTTGTTTGAATATTAGATGAAAACCCCATATGGTATTTAACATCCCCAGAGCGATCATATTTAATTTTACCTTCGAACTCTTGAAATAATTGATCGGGTTCTTTACCTAAAACATTCACCAACAGATTTAAACGACCACGATGAGCCATACCAATGACTATTTCTTTAACATCATACTCACCGCTAGCATGTATGATTTGCTTCATAATAGGTACGAGAGCATCACCACCTTCCAATGAAAACCGTTTCTGCCCTACATATCGAGTACCCAGATAACGCTCTAAGCCGTCGGCTGCTATTAATGCTTTTAATATCTCATACTTTTGCTCAGCTGCTAAATTAGGTCGTCCCAACGCTGATTCCATTTTTTCTTGCAACCAAGCTGTTTCATCATTATTAGCAATATGCATGTATTCAATACCTATGCTTCCGCAATAAATTGCAGATAATGATGCTTGTAGTTCAGACAAAGTCATGTGCTGCTTAGCAAAGGTGTTGGTTGTGTAGAAGGTCCGATTTAAATCAGCATCACTGAGACCATGATAAGCAAGCTGCAAGCTTGGTACGGCAGCAGGAGAAGCCATTTGCAACGGATCAAGCTTTGCAGCTTGATGGCCATGAGTTCGATAAGCATTGATCAAATAAGCAACTTGAGCCTGTTTAGTATCGACGTTTACAGTTTGGATTATCTTTTTCTTATTATTTTGTAAGAAATAATTACGAATATCTCGATGTGAAACATCCTCTTGACTATTTGTAGTTGGCAATGCGTCAAAAACGTCACGCCAATCAGCAGAAATAGAGGATGGATCGTTAAGATAATCCTCATACAATCCATCAATATAGGCTACACTTCCTCCTGAAAGATAGGAAGTATCTAGTTCGTCGTGCAGATTACTGCTCATTACTTGTTATCTCCAAAAGCCATCACTTCGAAATGGAAAAGCGATATATAAATCAAGTTTCTTGGGTTAGCATTTGATGACGAATTTCACCAATTGCCTTTGCCGGGTTTAAGCCCTTAGGGCAAACGGTCGTACAATTCATAATGGTTCGACAACGAAATACACTGAACGGATCTTGTAGTTTTTGTAAACGGTGATTTACCGCGGTATCTCGACTATCAGCCAAAAAACGTCTTGCTTGCAATAATCCAGCTGGACCAACAAATTTATCTGGATTCCACCAAAATGATGGGCACGAACTAGTGCAGCAAGCACACAAAATACACTCATACAAACCATCCAGCTTCGAACGATCGCTGGGTGATTGTAAACGTTCTTGCGCAGGCAAGAGTTGATCATTTTGCAAGTATGGCTCCACTCGCTCATATTGTTGATAAAACTGTGACATATCTACTGCCAAATCACGTATAACTGGAAAACCAGGTAGTGGTCTTATGACGATTTTATCAGACTTTAACTTTGATAACGGTGTTATGCATGCTAGCCCATTTATGCCATTTATATTCATGCCATCGGAGCCACAAACACCCTCGCGACAAGAACGTCTATAGCTCAGAGAAGCATCCTGTTCAGTTTTAAGTCTTTCAAGTAACGTTAGTAACATGGGATCACTATTACTCGGAATTGTAATCGTATAATCTTTCATGTACGGTTGCGTATCGACTTCTGGATTGAAGCGATAGATAGATAAGGTTAAATTTCTAGTATCATCAGCCATGACATATCCTCATTAATAGACGCGTTCTTTGGGTTCAAATGGCTCAATATGTTTTGGTGATGCATTGACTGGACGGTAATCAATTTTATCATCATCAGCAAAATACAAGATATGCTTAATCCAATTGAGATCATCGCGTTTCGGAAAATCTTCACGGCTATGAGCACCACGACTTTCCGTACGTGCTAATGCAGAATAAGCGGTAGCATACGCGGTAGCCATTAAATTATCCAATTCAAGAGCTGTAACTCGTTCCGTATTAAATACCGCACTAGTATCCATCAATTGTGCATGATTCAGTCGCTCACCTAACGCTTGTAAACGATGTAATCCTTGTTCCATGTACTCAGCCGTACGGAAAACACCAAAATCTTCTTGCATAATTCGTTGCATTTCAGCACGAATAACAGCAGGATTTTCTCCATCTTTCGAGTTTTGCCAGCGCATATAGCGAACCATCGATTTTGCAATATCTTCATCGGTAATATATGGAACGTCTGGCAATTCATTTTTAGCCCATAATTGCTCCACGTGTAAACCTGCAGCACGACCAAAAACAACTAAATCAAGTAAAGAATTACCACCTAATCGATTGGCACCATGTACAGAAACGCAAGCACATTCACCGACAGCATACAATCCCTCAACGATTTTCTCTTGGCCTTTTATTTTGGTTAGTACTTGACCAAATACATTAGTGGGTATGCCACCCATGCTATAGTGACAAGTCGGCACAACTGGAATTGGCTCATTGATAGGATCGACCCCTGCAAACTGGAGGGAAAGCTCTCGAATCCCAGGTAATCTAGACTGAATCAAATCAGCACCAAGATGATCAATCTTCAGCTTAACACACTCAACACCATCTCGTTCAAAACCTTTACCAGCCCTTAACTCCATGGCAATTGCACGCGAAACAACATCACGAGAAGCCAAGTCTTTAACTTGCGGAGCATAGCGCTCCATGAAACGTTCGCCATCTTTATTAATTAGGTAACCACCCTCTCCACGGCATCCCTCGGTTACCAATGAACCTGCACCGGCAATACCGGTAGGATGAAATTGCCACATTTCCATATCTTGCAGCGGTATGCCTGCACGCAAAGCCATACCAAAACCATCACCCGTATTGATATGGGCATTGGTAGTTGATTGATAAATACGTCCAGCACCACCAGTTGCCAGAATACAAACTCTCGCCTGGAAAAAAACGACTTGACCTGTTTCGATACACATTGCAGTCGTGCCACAAATGCGGTTTTCGGCATCTTTAACAAAGTCTAGCGCCAACCACTCGCTGAAAATATGTGTTTTAGCTTTAATATTTTGTTGATATAAAGTGTGCAGTAATGCATGACCAGTTCTATCGGCTGCAGCAGCAGTACGAGTAGCTTGCTCGCCTCCAAATTTTTTTGATTGACCACCAAATGGTCGCTGATATATTTTACCATTATCCATACGAGAAAATGGTAAGCCCATATGCTCTAACTCATAGACTGCCTCTGGGCCAGTTTTACACAGGTACTCAATACAATCTTGATCACCTAAATAATCAGCGCCTTTCACTGTATCGTACATATGCCAACGCCAATCGTCGTTGTGAGCATTGCCCAATGCCACCGTAATCCCACCTTGAGCAGAAACCGTGTGCGAACGAGTAGGAAAAACTTTTGAAAGTAGCGCCACTTTCATCCCTGAATTGGCAAGCTGTAATGCCGCCCTCATCCCAGCTCCACCAGCTCCAATAATCACCGCATCAAATTTGTTCCGTACGAAAGTCATTATTATTGCCCCCAAACAATCATTAAGCCCCAAATAAATTGAGACAGTAAGACAAGCAAAACAAGTAACTGAACTGACAATCTAAGAACCGTACATTTAAGATAATCCGTTGTTACTGTCCAAAGGCCAACCCAGCTGTGAAATAAAAAAGAAAACAGCGCCAACTGAGTAGCCACTTTAAATACCGAACACTTGAAGAGTAGTTGCCATTGCTCAAACTGCAGATTAGGATGGCAAAGAAAAAAAACGAATAATGAAAGAGCATAAGCTGCAAAATAAATTGCAGTTACACGCTGAATTAACCAATCCTTTAAACCAAAGCCAGTTAAACTAGTAATATTGGTTACCATATGAATACTCCTGCAACTAGTGTTAAGACGGCTGTAAGAACAATGACTACAAATGCACTTTGTCTGCCAGCTTGTAAGCTTTCACTAAAGCCTAAGTCCATCAGGATATGTCTGACCCCGGCAATCAGGTGATAAATTAACGCAGCAGCAAATAACCAAACTAGCAGTCTATAAAAAGGCTGCAACAATTGTAACTGCAAGGCTATGAATGCTTCTTGACTATGCAATGATAGACTTAGGGCATACAGCACAAAAGGGAAGGATAAAAATAACACTAGCCCTGAAATACGGTGCAAAATTGATACAATCGCTGTAACTGGGTATTTTAAACTTCCCAGATCAAGGTTAACTGGTCTTTTGTCGTTCACAGTTTAATTCATCCTTATTGGAAAATTGCATATTAAATTACTTCAACTGAAGTAGACCTACTCACTCGGTTCTAATAGAAACAACGGAAGTATACCACTCCGTTTTTTCTACGGAAAGTTTACCGTGTGAGGAATTATAAGATTTGATTACCCAGGTATATCATAACGTTTCATATCATCAGAAACTAACCAATCAAATACAAATCCTACGTGGTTACAGAGAAGATGAGACAGTTTGACCTCCATGATGATGTCGGTAAATTGTCCTGGGCGATTCAGCGGGATAACCATATCCCTTATCAGCAAGACGCTTAACATTCTGTAAATATCTATCGCCCCAAGTACCAGGATCAAAATTAGTAACCACAACATTATAATTAAGATTGATGATCGATTCGAATGCTTTTCGTTGTGCAAACTCATGGCCATCAAAAGCAACTTGCACTTCAGTCTCAGGTGAAATATCTAACATTTTTAAACGTTCAACCAAGATAGCAACAATTTTTTCGATGGTAAAATTAAGCTTGCAATTGGACATACCACCAGTAAACATGTCCTCTGCTTTAGAAGTACTTAGTTTATAACCATAATCGTAAATTGTGTAGACAAATTCATAAGCACTATTTTGGCCTAAATGCTCCGCTGTTATCTTTAGAGGTGAAGACAACATATCGATTGTGGGACTAATAATAAACAGATGAAAATCAGCCCAATGCCACCAAAGTTGATAGGCTTGCGCTGTACGCAATAACGGATCAGAGTGCTCATCTTCCATCAATATTTTTCGTTGCTCTTCTGCTACTGCTGATAGATTCAAAGGAATATTATTATCTGAGTTATCCATAGTCATTCAACCAAATTTTAGTTCTATGCATATACTAGCTTATTTTTTTACAACTAGCATCTTTGCTCAATAAAATTGTTGCTCTCATAATAAAATCGTAATGCACAGCAAAAATTGGACCAATAACTACGGGAGTTTTTTGCACATAAATTGAATCGAAAAAAATTTAAACAGGCGAAAGACTCATAGTCCGGGCATACGAAAAACATCCTAACCAAGGACAATAAATGTGCTAATAACTCAGCATTTAGGACTTATAGGGTAGAGCTGCGTTCTTCGTGAGTTGTTCGCAGCCCCCTCGTTAGAACCCGGCGTGCCCTATTAAGGCACCGGGCTCAAGATAAATACATTCACACTTAGCTTATGTTTTAGAAGAGCTTGTGGTAAATTTTCGCCTGGGGGAATTTAATCGAGTCCAGATACTTTTGAAACTGCTCCCAGGTGAACGATCTGCGCTGACTACGTCGGTTGAGCCACTTGAATAGTATCCTTTTCACCTCATAGACAAATTTGTCAACGGCCTTGGAGTTGTGCGACACACCGCTCACTTTAGCTGCCTAGAAAGCCCTTCGAGATGCCTGCTACGCACGATCATCAGGGCGAACGGTCCTGGGAAAAAGGGCTAAAGTCGAGAGGACATAATATATGAAATCTAATCCCAGAGGAACAGCTGACCCAAGCCAACTATGAACGCTTATTCAGAGTATCGGAGGATGCGAATCCTGAACAAGCCATTCAAAGAATAGTCGGTGGTATGATG
>JBMLTO010000030.1:0-20551 GCA_049239925.1 Legionella sp.
GGCTCTATTGCCGTTTAACCTAAATGCAAACCGTATTTAGCCGAACGCATACATTTATTTTGAAAGAATGGAAGTCAGACAACTAGGGCGTGTTGATAATTGATCCTCCCGCCTACGTAGCCTACCGCGACTTCGCGGCATCCAGGAAATGGCCCAATTAAAGATGAACCTGATTCCAGGATTTACAGCTAAGTACAATGTGCATATGTTGGTTTATGATGGGGTTCATGAAACTGATGTAGAGGCTGGCGTGAACAGCGATTCAAAAACTGGTCCAGGCGGTGGACGTTAAATTTGATTGAGAGCCTAAATCGAGAGTGGCGTGCTCTGTATAAATAAATTTGCTACTGATTAAGATCGAATGGATGCCGCGAACAAGTCGGCACGTGAGCGGGAGAATGAATTGTCAACATGCCCTAACTTCTTTTTTAAAAATAGGCTTCGTTCTATCATTTAGTTTATCTAAACCAAACCCTTACACTAAACCTATTTTTAGCCCAAAATCGATGCGCTTGATGTATTTCATCTGTTTCGAATGACCAAATAAAACACAAAAAAGCTGGTGAATATAACTACAACTCAATTGGCCCGTAATTAACAGCAATAATTTCATACTCAACAATCCCACCAGGCGTGTTCACGATCACTGAATCATCTAAAAATTTACCAATTAAAGCACGACCAATCGGGGAACTATAAGAAATTTTATTAAGCTTGATATCAGCCTCATCTTCTCCTACAATTTGATAAGAAGTTTCTTCATCTGTATTTAAATTACATAGCCTAACCGTAGTTCCAAAAACAACTTTGCCCTGGTTTTCTAACTTACTAATGTCTATGATTTGTGCATTAGATAGTTTCGCTTCTAGCTCTTGAATCCGCCCTTCAGTAAAGCTTTGTTGCTCACGCGCTGCATGATATTCAGCATTTTCTTTTAAATCACCATGAGCCCTAGCTGTCGCAATCGCTTCAATAATTCTTGGACGCTCCACTGTTTTTAAACGTTGTAGCTCATTTCTTAGTGCTTCCGCACCGTTAACTGTCATTGGATGTTTAATCATAAGCGAACCCCTAAACTAAATTATATCATTTCATTATTATCATGGCAGTTATCAATCGTAGGATGATTACTTTTACAGGTTACTCTGGATTCTTAGAAACATTAGCACCCCAAGGAAAAAATGTAGCATATTCCAGTAACGTCTTGTTCTCTAATAAAAAACTGCCATGCATCTTCATCCAGTTGATCTTAACAATAAATTTTTATACAACACCCAGAAACCAATTGCAAATCTTCTTTATTAACTATAATGATGATAGGTTTTAAAAGTTATCACCTAAATAAAGCTAACCGTCTTAAGATTAACTAATTCTTGAGCTGACTACCGTTAATAAACCTACTATGAGTAGTTAAGGAACTATGAATGCTTAAATCAACAATATTGTTGCTTATTTTATTTTCATCCAATCTTTATGCCTATCATCGGCAAATCGCAATTACTATTGATGACTTACCTCTGGTTGCTTCAAAAATGGATACACCAGGAAATCAACAACGTTCTCGAGAACGTTTTACAAAAATTGTTGAAGCTTTTAGCCAATATAAGGTTCCGGTGACAGGCTTTGTAATCGCTGGTGCGATAGAAAAGGGTCAATGGGAATTTTTAGAACAGTTTCGCAAGGCTGGATTCACTTTAGGCAGCCACACATACTCACATCTAAACTTGAATCATACGTCAGCAGAGAAGTATATTGCTGATATTGAAAAAGCCGATAAAATTCTTGCCCCCATCATGTCTCATCCCAAATATTTTCGTTATCCCTACCTTGCTGAAGGCAGCAACGAAAAAAAACAAAAAGTCATCGAGTATCTTAACGCACATGATTACAAAATTGCTCCGGTGACTATCGACAGTAAAGATTTTGCTTTTAACGAAAGTAGTTATAAAATTCCTTATCGTGCCCGAGAGAACTACATTCAAAAAGTAAAAACACGTTACTTGGCTTATATATGGAAACAAACACTCAGAGCTGAAAAAAACAACAAAGCCTCTAAGACACCACAAATCTTATTGATACACGCTAACTTATTAAATAGCTATTTACTGCCAGATATTTTAGACATGTATAAAAAAAATGGTTATACCTTTGTCAGTCTAACGGAAGCATTAGCTCCATCACTTTCAGGAAAATCAGATAGCGCCCAAAAGATACTATATAATCGCTTAGTAACAATATCTGCCGATATTTTCAGTTATTACGCGATTTCTTTTTAAGAAATAATCCGGGATCGAGGACCAATACTGCATCATCGCTCCCAGACAGAACCCATTAGTAGCGATAATAATCTGTTTTATAAGGACCATTAATATCGACACCAATATAATTAGCCTGCTCAGGGGTCAATTGAGTTAAGATTGCACCTATTCTATCCAGGTGCAATCTGGCCACTTTTTCATCGAGCTTTTTTGGTAATACATAAACCTGGTGTTGGTAATGTTGACCATTTGCAAAGAGTTCAATTTGTGCCAATACCTGATTAGTAAAGGAAGTCGACATCACAAAGCTAGGATGGCCAGTAGCACAACCCAAATTCACTAAACGTCCTTCCGCTAGAATAATAATCCGCTTGCCATCAGGAAAAATAACATGATCGACTTGTGGCTTAATATTTTCCCATGGATAAGCACGCAAAGATTGAATGTCTATTTCAGAATCAAAATGACCAATATTACACAGAATCGATTGATTCTTCATTCGTAACATATGCTCGATATTCACCACATGATAATTTCCAGTAGCAGTCACCACAATATCAACTTGTTCTGCAACCTGATCAAGGGTAACTACACGATACCCTTCCATCGCTGCCTGTAAGGCACAGATAGGATCAATTTCTGCAATCCAGACTGTAGCACCTTGACCTCTAAGCGCTTGAGCACATCCCTTACCAACATCACCATAACCAAGTATTAATGCAACTTTTCCGGCAATCATAACATCAGTGGCACGTTTTAACCCATCCAGCAAGGATTCTCTACAACCATAGAGGTTATCAAATTTAGATTTAGTCACGGCATCATTAACATTGATGGCTGGTATTTTCAGTTGTCCATTTTTAGCCATTTCATATAAGCGAGCAACACCAGTAGTTGTTTCTTCAGATACACCAACAATAGATGGTAGTAAATGAGGATATTGGTTATGAATAATTTGGGTCAGATCACCACCATCATCTAATAAGAGATTAGGAACCCAACCATTAGGTCCTTGTATCGTTTTTTCTACACACCACCAATATTGTTCTTCTGTCTCGCCTTTCCAAGCAAATACTGGTACTCCTACCGCAGCTACTGCTGCTGCGGCATGATCTTGCGTAGAAAATATATTACAAGAAGACCAACGAACCTCAGCGCCTAAAGCAATCAATGTTTCAATTAAAACCGCTGTCTGGATAGTCATATGCAAACAACCTGCGATTTTAGCACCTAGCAAAGGTTTAGTAGCGGCAAACTCCGCACGTAAAGCCATTAAGCCTGGCATTTCTGTTTCAGCAATGGCTATTTCTTTGCGTCCCCAAGCAGCAAGGTTAATATCAGCTACTTTATAATCATTATTATGCTGATTATCTATCATTGACAGGCTATTCATAATTTTCCTTATACATTACACAACTAACTTTAAGAATCGAATTTCTTAAACAAAGCATCTAACTCAGAATCGTGATAACTACAATGCATTACTCAATACAGAAACTTTGTCCAAACTTTCCCATGGAAAATACTCACGTCCATAGTGACCATAAGAAGCTGTCTGACGATAAATGGGTCTTAATAGATCAAATTTATCGATGATACCTTGCGGTGTTAAGTCAAAGTGCTCATGGATCAAATCAATGATCAACGTTTCATTAAGACGACCTGTACCAAAGGTCTCAACAAATATTGAAGTAGGTTCCGCTACACCGATTGCATAAGAGATTTGTAATTCACACTTATCAGCTAGACCTGCCGCAACGATATTTTTGGCAACATAACGAGCAGCATAAGCCGCTGAGCGATCGACTTTAGATGGATCTTTGCCTGAAAAACAACCGCCGCCATGACGGGCCATCCCACCATACGTGTCAACAATAATCTTTCGTCCAGTGAGACCACAATCACCCAATGGGCCACCAATAACAAAACGTCCAGTCGGATTAATAAAATAGCGAGTTTCTTTTAGCAACCATTCTTCAGGTAGCACCGGTTTAATAATCAACTCACGTACACCCTCAACAAGATCTGCGTGACTAATATCTTGAGAATGCTGGGTAGAAAAAACTATGGTGTTAACTGATACTGGTAATCCATCAACATAATTTAAAGTTAATTGACATTTAGCATCCGGTCGGAGCCAAGGTAATAAACCCTCCTTACGCAACTCAGCTTGTCGCTTCATCAAACGATGTGCATAAGCAATTGGTGCAGGCATGTAAACTTCAGTTTCTCTGCTTGCATAACCAAACATCATCCCTTGATCACCAGCTCCTAGAATTTTAGTGTTATGATTATCAACACCTTGTGCAATATCTGGTGATTGTTTTCCAATAGCCGATAATACAGCACAAGATTCCCAATCAAAACCCATGTCTGAACTGTTATAACCGATATCTTTAATAAGAGCTCGGGTTATATCTTCGATATCGACTGTTGCACTTGTCGTTATTTCTCCACCAACTAAAACCATTCCAGTTTTAACGTAAGTTTCACAGGCAACACGGGCATAAGGATCCTGTTGTAAAATTGCATCTAAAATAGCATCCGATATTTGATCAGCTATCTTATCAGGATGTCCCTCGGACACTGATTCTGAAGTAAAAACATGTGTAGAATTCACTTTATACTCCTATACTTTTAAGCGATATATGAGCATCCTTTAGCTCAAACTCTTAAGGAGCGCGACGATCACACTCACTTGGCTTTCCCATCAAAAAACTATTGTATCTTAGTGACGCAACATATTGACAGTCTTAACGAAGAAGATTCTTTATCCAAGACAAAAAAACCGGTTATCAGCAGAAAACGTGCATGCATGAACAAAAAAAATTGCGTTACCTGTAAACTTAGTTATATCATCACAATTTTTATTGTTCAGTGCAGATGAATGTTTGGTGCAGAAATAACTAATAAAAACAATATGTTAGAAGAACTGTCCTGCGCAGGCCTCTATCAATATAGCTTCTTTAAGCCATTCGATTCACTTTCAGATATGACAAATAACATTAAAGCCCTTGCTGTTATGCCGATTATTAATTTTACTGCCGCTTTAGAAAAGCTCACCCAAAGTATACCTCTAATCATTTTGAGTGTTATTTACATATCCAACAGTTATCTTTTCTTTAATTATTATGATTATGAGTTTCAAGAAACATGCATTGGTGAGGCTACAGAAAATTTAGTCATGGCATTTTATTACACTATTTCAATCATTACTGATAACTTAATAATTTTTACTCGCTTTATAACGCACACGTTGGCTACTATAAACTTAGGAATCCATGTCATGAGTGAAATCGTATCCCAATACCTTTGCCCCCAAATGACTTAGTAGAATCAACGTGATAACTGACCTAACAACAGGCAATCGGAACGTGTCATGATGTTTAATCATCTTAAAAAAATAAAGTTAAACAATTTAAATAAATTTGGATGTTCTGGAAAATACCAACACACTTTTTTTAGTGCCTTTGATTCGGTTATGGATATGAATAATAATGTGAAAGCGCTTATTGCTGTCCCTATTCTCAATTTCACTGAAATGTTAAGTTCGCTTATCACAGCACTACGCTATATTACTGTTGGTTTGATAAATATAATCGCAGGTTTACTAACTTTTAGTTTGGAACAATTAATCAGCGGTTACCATTGTCACAAAAAATTCCTGTTGAACTTATTTGACGCATTATATTATGGTGTTTCAATCATTACGGACACATTAGTAACGTTTACTGCATTGTTAACTCATAGTTTAGCGACGCTTGGACTGGGACTCCATAACATTGGTGAGGCGATATTGAGCGCATTACCTTCGTTATGATAACTATTCAACCATTGTCCCATCTAAAGGATTAACTCCTAAAAGACAGGACTAAAAAGGAAATATACCAACTATTTCATGTCTTCAAAAAATTTTTTGACACCATCAAACCAAGAGCTGGAACGGGGAGAATGCTTACCTTTATCCAATGATTCCTGAAATTGACCCAGTAAATCTCGTTGCTCTTTCGACAAATTAACCGGAGTTTCAACAACCACCTGACAAAGCAAATCACCTGTGGCATAACCACGAACTGATTTCATTCCTTTCCCCCGCAGTCGAAATGACTTTCCTGTTTGCGTCTCTGCAGGAATTTTCAATGTCACTCGTCCTTCTAAAGTAGGTACTTCAATTGATCCACCTAATGCTGCTGTGACAAAGCTAATAGGTACTTCACAATGCAAATTACTATCATGACGTTCAAAAATAGCATGTTTTTTAAGACTCACTTGCACGTATAGGTCACCAGCTGGTCCTCCATGCGTTCCAGCTTCGCCTTCACCACCTAAACGAACACGATCGCCATCATCAACACCAGCAGGAATCTTAACGGTTAGTTTTTTACTTTCACGAACTCGCCCGTGCCCATGACAAGACGTACAGGGATCAGTAATAACCTTGCCTTCACCATGACAATTCGGACATGTTTGCTGAATTGAAAAAAAACCTTGTTGGATTCGGACCTGTCCGACACCATTACAAGTTTCACATGATTTAGGTTGCGAGCCTTTTTTAGCACCGGAACCATCACAAGTCGAACAAGCAGCATGTCTAGGAACACTAATTTCAATTTGTTTACCTAAAGCAGCTTCTTCCAGAGTAAGTTGCACATTGTATTGCAAATCACTACCGCGCTGCCCATGAGATTGGCGTTGTTGCCGACGCCCCCCTGAAAAAATATTTTCAAAAATATCTTCAAATACGTCACCAAATCCGCCGAAGCCCTGTCCACCACCCATCGCGCCATCAACACCAGCATGCCCAAATTGATCATAAGCTGCTCGTTTTTGCTTATCAGAGAGAACAGAGTAAGCCTTCTGAATATCTTTAAACCGTTCTTCAGCTGAAGCATCGCCAGGGTTTTTATCTGGATGATGTTTCATTGCCAATTTTCGGTATGCTTTTTTTATTTCTGCATCATCGGCATTACGACTAACACCTAACAGTTCATAATAATCCTGCGCTTGCATGCAATACTCACACTAAGTTAGGGGCCAAATCATTCCTTTTACCTATTACTATGAATTGCTACAAATCTAGCAATCTTAGCAAAGGAAAAAGGAACAATCATAACCCTGCTAAAATAAAATTATTTATTATCTTCCTTCACTTCTTCAAACTCTGCATCTACAACACTATCATCTGGCTTAGAACCCTCTTGTTGTGCAGATTGACCATCAGTCTGAGCTTGACCATCAGCAGCTTTTTTAGCATAGACTCGCTCTGCCATTTTTGAAGAAGCCTCCGTTAATGTTTTAAGCTTTTCTTCGATTTGCTCTTTATCATTGGTTTTCACTGCTTCTTTTAATTCAGCAATTGCCGCCTCAATATTATTTTTTTCTGCCTCATCTAACTCTGCGGCTAAATCCTTCAATGATTTTTCGCTACTATGAATCAGACCATCAGCTTGATTACGAAGTTCTGCTAACTCTTTAAATTTTTTATCTTCCTCAGCGTGAGCCTGTGCATCTTTAACCATCGCATCAACTTCTGCGTCACTTAAACCACTAGATGCCTTAATTACAATAGACTGAGCCTTGCCTGTTGCTTTATCTTTCGCTGAAACATTCAAAATACCATTAGCATCGATATCAAAAATCACTTCAATTTGTGGTACACCACGTGGAGCAGGAGGAATATCACTTAAATCAAAACGGCCTAATGATTTGTTAGCTGAAGCCTGTTCTCGCTCACCTTGCAATACATGAACAGTAACTGCTGTTTGGTTATCATCTGCTGTAGAAAATACTTGATTTGCTTTGGTTGGAATGGTCGTATTTTTTTCTATGAGCTTGGTCATAATACCACCCATGGTTTCTATACCCAATGATAACGGTGTAACATCTAACAACAGTATATCTTTGACCTCACCCGAAAGAACAGCTGCTTGAATAGCAGCGCCAACAGCAACAGCTTCATCTGGATTAACATCTTTTCTAGGCTCTTTACCAAAGAAATCATGAACTGTTTTTTGCACCATAGGCATACGTGTTTGGCCACCAACCAAAATGACCTCACTGATTTGGCTGATACTTAAACCAGCATCTTTTAGAGCAATTTTACAAGGCTCTATCGTACGTTCTACCAATTTTTCAACCAATGATTCTAATTTTGCTCGAGTTAATTTAATATTCAAGTGCTTAGGACCAGAGGCGTCGGCAGTAATATAAGGTAAATTAACATCGGTTTGTTGCGCTGACGATAATTCTATTTTAGCTTTTTCAGCAGCCTCTTTTAATCGTTGCAGAGCAAGTGCATCGCTATGCAGATCAATTCCAGTATCTTTTTTAAATTCAGCAGCCAGATATTCAATTAATGTCATATCAAAGTCTTCACCGCCCAAGAACGTATCACCATTAGTTGCTAACACTTCAAATTGGTGTTCACCATCAACTTCAGCAATTTCGATGATCGATATATCAAATGTTCCGCCACCTAAATCATAGACAGCAACCACAGAATCACCGCGTTTTTTATCCATTCCATACGCTAAAGCTGCAGCGGTTGGTTCATTAATAATTCGCTTAACTTCCAAGCCTGCAATACGACCCGCATCCTTAGTTGCTTGACGTTGTGAATCATTGAAATAAGCTGGTACGGTAATCACTGCTTCCGTTACTTCTTCACCTAAATAATCTTCGGCAGTTTTTTTCATTTTTCGTAAGATCTCAGCTGATACCTGTGGTGGCGCTTTATCTTGCTTTTTAACTTGTACCCAGGCATCACCATTATTTGCCTTGACAATCTTATATGGAACCATTTTTATATCTTTTTGTACAATTGCATCATCAAAACGACGACCAATTAGACGTTTGATTGCATATAATGTATCGTTAGGATTAGTAACTGCTTGTCGTTTAGCTGCTTGACCAACTAATACTTCATCATCCGCAGTAAATGCCACAATTGAAGGGGTGGTACGATGACCTTCATTATTTTCAATGACGCGAGGTTTATCACCTTCCATCACAGCTACACATGAATTAGTGGTACCTAAATCAATTCCGATTACTTTTGCCATTTTCTTCTAGCTCCGATCAGTAGTTTATTGTGCAATAATTTGCATATGGGGTTATAAATAATGATTTCAAGGCATAATGCCCAGTTTTTAATAATTATTTAGTACTAGCAGACACGATCACTCGAGCCGGACGAATGACTCTGTCGTTCAATTTATATCCTTTTTGAAAAACCGCTAAAATCGTATTCGGCTCTGCTTCATTCGATTGCTGCATTGACATGGCTTCATGCTGTTGGGGATCGAATGCTTGTCCATGTGGATCGAGTTGTTCTACTTGATGCTTTTTCAAAACATCAAGAAATAATTTCATCGTTAATTCTAATCCCTCACGCATCACCACATCATCCGCTTTAGCTTGTGCTGCTTGTAAAGCTTGCTCTAAACTATCAACCACCGGCAGCAATGCATTGATTAATTTTTCTAAACCATAACGATGGGCATTTTCGATATCCCGCTCAGCACGACGACGAATATTATCTGCTTCAGCCATCGCACGCACTGATTTTTCCCAATTTTCATGGGCCTTCTGTTCAGCCAAAGTCAATTTTTCTTCAAGAGCAGCATAGGAAGGATGGTCTAATCCAGGCTGTTCAACTGATTCATCGTCAAAAGGCACATCAGTGTCTGCTGATTCGGCTTGCGACTCTAGCTCATTTTTTTCTAATAAATCTTCCTTAACTTTTTTCCAATCTTTGTTTATTTTTTCACTCATATTGAAGACTCCGGCGTTAATTGTTGCTAGTAAGTGGGGGTTGTTAGCTGAAAATCAAGGGTAAGATATCAAATAAGCTATCTAAACCTCATGATTGTATGGATGCTGACTTGCGAGAACGACGTATTCATTGCATACTTGCGTTCAATTTTAAGGAAAATATACAGATTCTCCTATGCAACGATGGTCGCTTACCTCTTGGTTAAATTTTCCTGATGAACAGGCAGTAAATTATCCTGATTCTAAACGGCTATCCGAGGTTGTTACACAATTAAGTCAACTACCGCCACTCGTCACTAGTGGAGAAATTAAGCGATTAAAACAAGCTATTGCTATGGCAGGACGCGGCCAAGCTTTCATCTTACAAGGGGGCGATTGCGCTGAATCATTTAATGATTGCCGCTCAGATATTATTAGTAACAAACTGAAAATATTATTACAAATGAGTGTTGTACTGCTTCATGGACTGCATAAACCGATCATACGTGTAGGACGCATCGCAGGACAATATGCTAAACCACGTTCATCGGCCACCGAAACGCTCAATGGCATCACGCTCCCCAGTTACCGAGGTGATTTGATCAATTTACCTGCTTTTAATCGACAGGCTCGTACTCCCAACCCTCAATTAATGCTGGATGGCTATAGTTATGCAACAATGACACTAAATTTTATTCGGGCTTTATTAGCTGGCGGATTTGCCGATCTCCATCATCCGCAGCGATGGGATCTGAGATTTGTCGAACATTCCGCTCAAGCACAAGAATACCATGCCATCGTGCACTCGATTAGCAACTCGATGGATTTCTTAGAATCGATTGATGATCTTAGTCAGAACAACTTATCTAGAATTGATTTTTATACATCCCATGAAGCGCTTAACCTTCATTATGAACAAGCATTGACACGCCAACTGCAGGATCAACGATGGTATAATTTATCAACTCACCTCCCCTGGATAGGCATGCGAACGGCTAACTATGACAGCGCCCATTTGCAATTTTTATCTGGTGTCCAAAACCCTATTGGAATTAAAATAGGACCACAAACCAATATCGAATGGCTACAACAGATCCTAGAGCGGCTTAATCCTACTCGAGAAGAAGGACGTATCCTACTAATTACTAGACTTGGTTCCAACTGTATTGACCGATTACTACCTGAATTAATCGATTGTGTGCAAAAATGTAATATTCCCGTCACGTGGTCTTGTGATCCGATGCATGGTAATACGGAAATAACATCATCTGGATTAAAAACAAGACATTTTGATAAAATATTATCTGAGCTATCACAAGCACTGCGCATTCACCAACAAATGAATAGCTACTTAGGCGGGGTACATTTTGAATTAACCGGTGAAAATGTCACTGAATGCATGGGAGGAGCCCGTGATTTAGGAGCTGATGACCTTGACCGCGCCTATCACAGCCTGGTTGATCCTCGTTTGAATTATGAACAATCACTCGAAATGGCCATTCAATTAAGCAGACAATTTTCAATGCTTAAATAAATACTCAGACAGCTATGATAAATACTGCTTTAGGACATGAGGAATACGCTGTTCCAACCAATAAATTGGTTTAGCGGGGATCTTACCAGTAATAAATCCAACATGACCGCCAGAAGAACTAAGCTCCAAGGTGACATCAGCAGGTAATTCTGCCTCTATAGGCAAAACATCGGGATTCATAAATGGATCATCTAGTGCATGAATTATCAGCGTAGGTGTTGCAATATGGGGTAAATACTGACGAGAACTAGCTTTAGAATAATAATCATGAACATTATCAAACCCATGCAGAGGAGCAATAATATGTTCATCGAATGTCCAAAAACATCGTGATGACAACAAATCTTGGTAAGTAAATGGCATTTTTTCTTGATGCTGAGCGATCTTAATCGCAAATACTTTGCGTAACTTACGCAATAAATATGCTTGATAAATTTGCGAAAACCCTTTGTTCATCCGATCAGCGACATGCCATAACTGCAAAGGAACGGAAACAGCAACCGCTGCAGCAACTAAACGCTGTTGTCGCTGTTCTCCTAACCATTTCAAGAGTACATTTCCCCCCAGCGATATCCCAATGATTGCTTTAGCTGTCGCAGGCTCACGCGACGCTAAGGTATTCAAAATATAGTCCAGATCAGCGGTTTCACCGGAATGATACGATCTAGGCAAACGATTGAGATCTGGACTGGCTCCACGAAAATGCATGAGCACCGCTCGCCAACCCTGTTTATTCAAAGCATACAACAAACCACCAACATAAGGTGAATCAAGGTTACCGCCTAAACCATGCAGTAAAAGAACCAAAGGTGAATCTGGCGGTAAACCATTCACAGCCCAAGCTAAATCAATAAAATCACCATCAGGAAGCTCTACACGCTCATGGTAATCAACCGGAGTCCAACGCTTACGAGTTAACGTAGGGAATATCGTTTGCGCATGCGGATTATTAAGCCACCAGGCGGGTTTAAATTCGCTGGAAATAATCATGTTAATCTTGGTGATAAAATGGACTAAGCTCGTGAACGGCTTCGACCATAGCTTGAACATGGCTAGGGGGAATATCCGGCGTTATACCATGCCCCAAATTAAACACATGACCAGATCCATGCCCATAAGCAGCTAATACTTCTTGCACATGACGACGAATGACTGCAGGTGAGGCCCGTAAAACAGCCGGATCAAGATTGCCTTGCAGTGCTATACGCTGACCAATTTCAGTACGGGCGGCAGTCAAATTACAAGTCCAATCAACACCAATTGCATCACAACCACTGTTGGCAATCGCACTTAACCATTGTCCTCCCCCCTTAGTAAATAAAATAATTGGGACATTCGGGTACATGCTTTTTAGCGCTCCTACGATCTGGGTCATATAAAATAGCGAAAAAGTTAGATAATTATTAGTTGATAAAATGCCTCCCCAGGTATCAAAAATCATCAATGCATTAGCCCCAGCAAGGACTTGCTCGCTAAGATAACTGGTAACGATTTGAGCAAGCTTTTCTAACAATTGCTTCATCACTGTAGGTTGCTCATACATTAGATGCAATAAATGCTTAAACTCACGACTACTTTTTCCTTCCACCATATAACTGGCTAATGTCCATGGGCTACCAGCGAATCCAATCAGCGGTAACTGTTTGGGCAATTCGCGTCGAATTAGACGCACAGCATCAAATACGTAGCTTAGTTCATCATGAACAGATGGAAGCATGAGCTTATCTATAGCAGCAGCACTTCGCAATGGCTCTCTAAACGTTGGCCCCTCTCCTTCTGCAAAATAAAGACCCAAACCCATCGCATCAGGAATAGTTAGGATATCTGAAAATAAAATTGCCGCATCCAGCTGAAAACGCTGCAAGGGTTGCAACGTTACTTCACAAGACAGCTCTGGATTTTTGCATAAACTCAAAAAATCACCAGCTGATGCTCTCACCTTTCGGTATTCCGGCAAATATCGACCAGCTTGGCGCATTAACCATACTGGAGTTCGGCTAACATTTTTTCTCTGTAAACTGCGAATAAACACTGATTGACTGCTATCGATCATCTTAACTTTGTCATCCAATGGCAAAAAACTGAGTTTAGCATGAAAGCGGCCGCTACTGCGAATTAAGCCCAACAACCACAAGTCAGATCAAATCTAAATTTCTACAAATCAGGCGTACTTCATAATGAGTTAAATAGTAATGTGTAATGCGCGCAGGGGGATCATTTTTCAACTGGTGTTTTTATAAAAAAGGATCAATTTTCGATTGGTGTTGACACTAATTGGATCTCCCATGTTAAACATTGTACTTTCATTGCATGCCATGCTCTCGGACCCCGGGTAGTCATCTGGCTCTGCCCTTTTAATGATCCAGATGATATTGCCTTCTGGTCAATCGAAACCATCGGCCACACCCGATAAATGGCTTTTCGGGGCTCTATCACTTCAGCTTGCGCTTACGGCCTACAATGTCTCCTGCCTACGCTTAGCCTGTTACATTACTGTAATAAGCCCAAGGCTGGATACGAAATGTGCTGGGTCAGCACTTTCTCGACGGCTTTTCTATCCGCGAGTACAATGGCGCTTTCGTGGCGCACATAGAATGGTGCTTGAACGCTAGGATTATCGCTCGTTATTTGAGCAATAATTGCAATGTCTTCGATTGTAATGGGCATGATTGCTATAATTTATTGCTTATATTATAAAGAATAGAGCATTGTGTAGCGAGCAGAACATATCGCATATCAGGGGCACCTCATTTGCGAATTTGCCATTCCCTCGCCCACGCTCGGAACTTTGATAGTAGGATCATGCCTTTCGCGGGAGAGGGGAATAACATAAACTGTAGCTTTAAATATCCAACTAATTCGTCAAATCGAAGTGATTTATTCTCAAAACCTTGCTGATGTGATTTTATAGTTTCTGATTATATCTCAAGTTGACATGATCTTTAGGCTAAGTAAATTTAAAACGGCTGTACTCAATCAGCTTCGATAGGCATAGCAAAGGATTTCAGTTACAATCGACATATCTAATTATTGATCAATTATGTTTTCACTATGGATAATATTGAAATTACCGGTCTACGCACCAACACTCGTATCGGCGTACATGCCTGGGAGCAGCGCATCTTACAACGTTTACTCATTGATTTATCAATCAACCATGATTTAACTAACTGTGCTGACCAATTAGCCAATACGATTGACTATGATCAATTATGCCAACGGATTATCAGTTTTGTAGAAAATAATAGTTTTCAATTAATTGAGACTGTGGCAGAACAAATCGCACAATTAGTCAAAGATGAGTTTAAAGTTACCGCCCTAACCGTGCGAGTTAGCAAGCCAGATGCAATTAAACAGGCGAGTAATATCGCCGTAACTATCTGTCGTTAGTCGGTCATGACATAGTAAACAATCCTATAGAATAGAGCTATGTCCTTCGTTAGCTGTTCGCAGCCTCCTCGTTAGAACCCGGCGTGCCCTATTCAGGCACCGGGCTCAAGATAAATACATTCACAGTTCACTTATGCTTTAGAAAAGCTTGTGGTAGATTTTCGCCCGAGGAAACTTAATCAGCTCCAAGTACATCTGAAACTGCCCAGTGTAAGTGTTACCTACCTCCCGACGCTATACACAAGTCACGGCACGTAGGCAGGTGGATGAATTGTCAACACAGCCTAGATGTTCAACTTAAAGACAATTGGTTATCTAACCGTTAAAAGAAACGCGCTGGCGACCGCATGCCGTGATACACAATACATTTGATTAAATTATCTAACTCCATAGTTGATGATATCTAGATTACTCGGTTCCTGCTCTGCAGATAAGTTGTCCAATACTAACGTTCTAGGGCGTTCCTCGAACCGCTCAGTGACTATCGGTTCTGCTCTGCTAAGCCTACGTGATAGAGTAGACTGCATAAGCTGATAGCTAGATGGCTGGACCATGTCCCCTGCGATCGTCAATGCTGGGATAGGTTCTTGTTTAAAACGATAAGCATTATAGAGTAACAAACTGCTTTGTAGAGCCATCAAAGCCACGCCTACGCCCGGGCTAAGTATCACGCCTAGGGTCAATAACAAACCTCCAGATACTAACATCGCCAACGTATTATAAATTAAGCTCAATTTTAAATTGAGTTTAATATTACTCACTGTTTGTTTTGCAATAACAAACAAATGGCTGACTGGGAATAGCGATTGATTGGCTAAAATTGCTCCCGCCTGCGTTTGAGTAACCGAATCGGCTCCTGGTGAGGTAATGGCTATGCCCAAATCACTAACACTCATCGCCAGAGCATCATTGCCACCATCACCAACCATTGCCACCCGCTTACCTTGTTGCTTTAATTGCGTAATAAAATCTTTTTTATGTTTATGCATTCCTTCAGCAGAACCACTATAAGCGGCAGCAAGATGGTGATCGTCAACCCCAAGCATTTGGCTATATCGCTGTGCCGTCCTATAATCAGCACCGGTACAAATATAGACTTCTTTGCCTTGGGCTTGAAGTGCATGGATTGTCTGCTGCGCATCGTTACGCAAAGGATCGTTAAGCACTAAATACCCTACTAATTGCTGATTACGTGCCAAATAAATAACGCTATCCCCCGCAGCTGTTTGTAATGAGAGATCAACGCTCGCAGTATCTACACCACGTTGACGCATAAAATCATGATTTCCTAAAGCGAAGAATTGATCATCGATAGTTGCTGAAAGACCAGCATAAAAATCATCATTGACAGAGCTCATCTCTAAATAATCCTCATCTTGTAAATTAGCAAAGCTAACAATTGCTTTTGCTACTGGATGACGACTATTTTTTTCAAGGCTGGCAACATAGGCTTTAAATTGTTTCTCGCTGATTTCAGGTAATAGAACTTCATGCGTACGAACTTTGGGCTCCCCCCGGGTTAAGGTCCCGTTTAGATCAAAAACAACACAATCTATTTGTTCGGCTTCTTGTAATTGTTTTGCACTAATGAATTGTACACCATGTTCCGTTGCTTTATTCATACCAATTCGCACCCCAAGTGGCGTGATAAAACCTAATGTGCAGGGGCAAGCGGACACCAAAACAGATACCGCACATTGGATAGCAACAGCTAGAGGATAATATTGCCCAACAATGATTGCCGATAAAGCTGCAAAAACAATTACTGCTGGAACAAAATATTGCATAATTTGATTAGTAGCTGTTTCTAATGGAGCTTTTTCGAAATTTGCTCGCGCAATCTGCTTATCTAAACGAGCTAAATTAGACTCGCCAGCAATAGCCGTACATTGCAGATGTAACGGAGGAGCATCCGGTGGTAAATACATACCCGCTAACATCGCGTCACCGTCGACAAATCGCCTAGGCATAATCGAGCCTGTCACAATAGTTTCAAATACCAATGCTTCATCAACAACACATAATCCATCGACAGGAATCACTTCACCGCCAGCAATTTCAAGGATATCGCCTACACGTACATCACTTAGCAATCGACTAACGAAGCGATTGTTTTCCCAGACATTAACCCTATTGGCAACCCTATCGGTAAATTTCGCCCGGTAACCCATGCTTTTTTTCAGCGACTCTTGAATAGCCAGTCCAAGATGACGAAAACCGAAAATTAATAATCCAGCCTCAAACATTCTAGGCAACCAAGAGAAAAAAAATGAGGCTATCGATACCAGTAATACTGAAAAAGTGCTCATAGAAAACAAACTGTCCATTGTCAAGGTGCGGGTTTTGAACCAAGCACTGAACGCTTCACGATACGATTCGATACCGAGGTATAGCGTCAACAAGGTACTTACACCAGCTACGATTAGCTGCAAAGGAACAGTAAGCTGTATGTTCAGTAACGACAGAGCCATCAAGGCAAGACCAACTGCAGAACCGATGAAACCACGCCACCAATGGTGAGTTACATCATTATCTTGCAACTGAGAATTATCTTTAGCGATATAAGCCACACCAATATCATCGAGCTCTTGCAGTAAGGCCTGCAGCACATTACTTGCTTGTATCTCGTCAGTCGCTAATTCAATACGCAGTTCTTTATGCAGTAAATCGATTGCAAACTGACAGCTAATACCATTGCGTTGTTCTATTTGCTTACAATAAGCTTGCAATAGATTTTCTATCGGCTGTACACAGTTTACACAACGAATATCTGGCAGAGAAAAAAGATAAGTTCTTGGCATAACGATTCTCGATCAGTAAAAAAAATAGCCATTTCACATTAGTAACTAGAACATAAGATCCATCATTCTATACCAACTTTCTAGCCATCAACAGAACATAATAACTCATAAAAAAGCAACTAGCCTATCTTTCGAACCATACCCATCATGTGCTCACTATGCGCAATGGATGCCTGTGCTTTTTCTGCTAATGCTCGTGATGAAAACGGCCCAATTATGACTCGATACCAGTTGACTTGCTGTTGGCTAATCACAGCTATGTTCACTGTAAATCCTTTCAGTATCAAAGTTGCTCTCATATGCTCAGCGTCTTTTCGGTTCTTAAAAGACGCAATCTGAACCAAATATGATTCATTATTCGCCACTGGCTTCATGGCAATCGGCGATGTTCTTGTTTTGATTGAAACAGTCGTTGCTGGCTGACTAACCATAACTTGCGCTTTACTGACCGGCATTGTCGTTGGTGAAACTGTATCTATTGTAGACGGTTCAGGCTTATTGACGTCGCTATTTCTGCTCGAAGGCACTGAACGGTGTTCATTGGTGAGCAATGTATAAAATTCAAACTTGGGCTTCGCTACTTGTGTCTGTGCTGCAACTTTAGCTGCATTGACCGTATCAGTGCCCTGACGTTGAACAAAAACATTTGTTTGCAACCAATTAGCAATAGCATTGAAATCAATGACAGTAGATACCAAATAACCACATAAAAACGAGACAGCGATCAATAATAATGGTTTAGAATTACTTTTTTTATAATGCCTGCGCATCACTACCTGTTTTTTTCCATAATCTTTGGCCATTACATACTCTCAGGCGCAGATACACCTAACAAATACATGCCATTGCGTAAAACTTGCCTCACTGCTTTTAATAAACATAAACGCGCACATCGCAATGCTTCTGGCTCACAAAGCAGCGTAACAGCATTATAATAACTGTGCAAACCTGTTGATAGTTCACGCAAATAATAAGCAACTTGATGGGGTTCATATTGCTTCGCTGCTATTTCAATAACCTCGGGATAACGACTGAGCAACAACACCAATGCGGTTTCGTGTGGTTCGCTCAATAAATCAAGATGTGCCAACCCTACTTGCTCATCTCCCGCAAGATTCCTTTCTTCTAATTGCCGCAATACACTGCTAATTCTGGCGTGCGCATATTGAATGTAATAAACAGGATTATCATTCGACTCCGATTTTGCCAGTTCAAGATCAAAGTCCATATGCTGTTCGGGTTTACGCATGACGTAAAAGAAACGAGCGGCATCATTACCAACCTCATCGCGTAATTCTCGCAACGTAACAAACGAACCACTACGGGTAGACATCTGCACGCGCGTAGTTCCTCTGTATAAAATTGCAAATTGGACTAAGGGAATAACCAATGCGTCGTCATCATGACCCAAGGCATGCACTGCTGCTTTAATGCGACTAACGTAACCATGGTGATCAGCACCAAAAATATTTATAACTCGACTAAAACCACGGTCGTATTTATTCCAGTGATAGGCTACATCGGAGGCAAAATAAGTTGTATTACCATTGGCACGCACCAGAACTCTATCTTTTTCATCACCAAATGTTGTCGCGCGAAACCACAAAGCACCCTCTTTAAGATAAGTATGACCAGCGTCTTGCAACGCTTGAATACCCTTGTCGATGGCTCCTGTCGCCAGCAAAGATTGTTCTGAAAACCAAGATTCATAAGTTACACCAAACCCAGCCAAATCATCCTTAATGTCTGATAAAACTGAATCTAACGCTGCTTGATGAAACAACGAAAAACCAGCCTGCCCCATGAGATTTCGCGACCGCTCTATTAAGGCATCAATGTAAATCTCTTTATCACCACCATCTGGGGCATCTAACGGGAGATCAACGGTAATCGTTGTCCAATCAAAAACAAATTTATGACCATGTTGTTCCGCTATTGTGGCCGCTATATGCTGGACATAATCACCTTTGTAAGCGTTTGCAGGAAAAGTAATCGTTTCCCCTTGAAGTATTAAATAGCGCAACCAGACGCTAACAGCCAAAATATTCATTTGTCGACCAGCATCATTGACATAGTATTCACGCGTCACATTAAAGCCCGCTGTTCTCAATAATTGCGCAAGTGACGCACCAAATGCTGCGCTGCGCCCATGGCCAACATGCAAAGGCCCAGTCGGATTGGCAGAAACAAACTCTAATAAAACACGTTGGTTTTGTCCGAGGTTACAACAACCAAAATGTTGTCCATCAGCTAATACTTTTGCAATGATTTGCGACCGTTGATCCGCTCGAACAAAGAAATTGATGAATCCCGCACCGGCGATTTCAATTCGTTCAATCACAGTCGGTAGCTCTATCGCGCTCACTAGCAGTTCAGCCAGTTGCCTAGGTTTCATCTGACAAGATTTGGCAAGCAGCATTGCAATGTTTGATGCATAATCACCATGTTGCGTATCTTTGGTACGCTCAACTTTAAATGCTACTTGTTCATCAGTAGGGATAGCAGCTGACTGCTTCAGTACATTTAATGCTTGAACGATTAATTCCTCAATGATTGTTTTCATGGCGTTTTTTAAGTAATAAAATAGCCGTTATTATGCGCTTTTTTATGCCAATTGCAAAGAGCTGCACCTATTTATAGCACGGCTGTCGCATTAAAATTTAATCAATCTGTTGTAGGTTGGGCCTTAGCCCAACAATAACGTATTGAAATCCAAGGTTACAGCTAAAAATCCTTGCCAAAATACAGTCATTGGATCTAGCTGACTATGCAGTTTCTCATTTCAAGACGTCCGTGCCCTTTGTCAAAATCTGCAT
>JBMLTO010000031.1:0-11114 GCA_049239925.1 Legionella sp.
CCTTAGCCTGGGGGCCTTCATCATGATTAAAAAAAAGTGAAGATCCTACAGGGCCTTGGCCCAACTACAACAGATTGATTAAGTTTTAATGCGACAGCCGTGGTCTATTCGATCGTGTAGAAAACAGAAAGCCCTAAATAATTGCTTCTGATGTGCTGTTTGATATGAGCGCTATAACCAGTAAAACGTATATGGTTTTTTTGATATTCGGTATGGCTATAATCTAAGCCTATGCCTAGGTTATTGGTTATTGCATAATTCAAACCGGTACCTACCCTTGCGCCCACCTTATTATTGTTGATCCTTCTAGTGGCAGGGATAGTTGCTAAGCTTTGCGTGCTATCGAAATGTGTATAACTTAAACCAGTACGGGCATACAATAACCATAGTTCAGTAAAGCGATATCCGGATAGGACATCAAGAGTCAGATAGTCATGTATATTAGACTTGTTTGAAAAATAAACAGTTGTGTTGAGTTGTGCAAATTTTGTTGAATGACCAGGGTAATTACTACCGACTTCTCCTGCCAAGTAAAATCCGTTATCCAAGGTATTGCCATAGCCAGTAAAAAAATTTGCTACGGTATTATTAGAATGAATTGATTGAGGCTGAGTGGGTAAGTTCTTGATCTCGGAGCTATATTGATCGGAGACTTCGCCTAGACCTCCACCAAAATAAATACCATCTCTACTGCTGGCATGGAGTATGGTGCTTAACGTTAAGCATGTACAGATAGCTGTTAACTGTAAATTTTTCACTAGACTTTTCCTCATCAATAATATTGGCGTTTTTTTTCAAGGCGAACAACTGGTTTGATTGTTAATATTGCCATCGAAATGGTAGTTTTCGATGATAAGAAAAATAAACTATTTTGAAAAGGTGTTGGGTAATAAATATATTTGCTTGTTAAATGTATCGGTTACATTCTGGAAGCAACTTTTTAAATTTATTAAAATTAGGGGATATTGACAATTCATTCTCTCGCTTACGTGCCTCGACTTGTTCGCGACATCCATTCGCTTTTAATCAGCGGTAAATGTCTTCATACAGATCACGCCATTCTGGATTTAGGTTCTCCATCAAATTTAACGTTCACCGGTATTTTGAGGACCAACGATTCAATGGTTGATCAATATAATTCAACGGGTAGGTCTCGCCAAGGGCAGCCAACACGCCCTAATTAATTGGTTTAATACTGAAAGTAACAATCTGACTCTGAGGATTATGACCGTTTTCATGATATCATTTAGTCAAGTTAGACTAGGAACTTTTTAGGATTGCTATCAACAACCTAAATTAGTTAATAAAGGAGTCAAAGATGGGTTTATCACAAGATTTATTTGTTCGTGCACAAGCCGTTATTCCTGGCGGAGTGAATTCTCCAGTTCGAGCGTTTAAAGGAGTGGGAGGAGAGCCTTTATTTATTAAACAAGGAAAAGGCGCTTATCTAATCGATGTTGATGATAAACAATACGTTGATTACATCGGTTCGTGGGGACCTCTTATTCTTGGCCATTGTCATCCAGTAATCGTTGATGCTGTCAATAAAGCATTGCAGCATGGCATGAGCTTTGGTGCTCCGACAGAACTTGAGATCGAACTTGCTGAAAAAATAATTTCACTGATGCCTGCTATTGAAAAAGTGCGGATGGTTAATTCTGGCACGGAAGCAACCATGACAGCTACCCGCTTAGCCAGGGGTTATACACAAAAAAATAAAATCATTAAATTTAACGGTTGTTACCATGGTCATAATGATAGTCTTTTAGTTAAAGCCGGTTCTGGCTTATTGACTCTAGGAATCGCATCAACTCCTGGCATACCCGTGAGTGTGGTAGAGCATACACTAGTTGCTGACTTCAACAATCTTGAGCAAACGGCCCGATTGTTTGAATCATTTCCTAACGATATCGCCGCGGTCATCGTTGAACCAATTGCTGGTAATATGGGATTTGTTTTGCCAGAACCTGAGTTTTTACCTGGTTTGCGACGATTATGCGATGCTTATGATGCTGTATTGATTTTTGACGAAGTAATGACTGGTTTTCGAGTCGCGCTTGGCGGTGCTCAATCGTTGTATCAGATTAAACCTGATATAACTACCTTGGGTAAAATTATAGGTGGAGGGATGCCTGTTGGTGCTGTCGGTGGGAAAGCTGAGATAATGGATTGTTTAGCACCAGCAGGGCCAGTATACCAAGCAGGTACGCTTTCAGGTAACCCGCTTGCAATGGCAGCAGGAATAGCTATGCTAAGTGAAATTGAAAAACCTGGCTTTCATGAGTCGTTAGACACGTTAACCAGACAGCTGATCTCTACATTAAAAAGTATTACTGAAACGTTAAATATACCATTTAATGCTAGTTCAAGGGGGGGGATGTTTGGTTTTTGTTTTAATCATAAAGATAAGATATTAAATTATACTGATGTAGCTGACTCTAATGAAGTTTTATACAAACAATTCTTTCATGGCATGTTACAACAGGGAGTTTATTTGGCTCCTTCGATGTTTGAAGCTGGATTTGTTTCTAGTGCACATCAATTGCAAGATATTAATCTAACTGGTTTAGCTGCCGAACATGTACTATCTACGATAGCGAAGAAAGTTTAAGTGAGTGAGGTTTTTGCTCACCTCAACAAGGCCAAGCTTTCATTGATTGATGAATATTCGTGTACGTTGCTCCATGATGATTATCTTAGCAATCCAGCCTTAGCGATAAGTAATCGAGAGCATTTATATATACGGAGCAATGATTTGATTGCCCGTTGGCAACGCTTACCAGCTGATCGTGAAAGTTATTTTATAATTGCTGAAACTGGTTTTGGTTGTGGTTTGACTTTTTTATTAGTACTGTCCCTTTGGGCAAGATATGCTCCCGCTTGTGCGCATCTTTATTATATTGCTAATGAGAAGAACCCTCTTGATAAAGACGAGCTCATTAGAAGTTTAGCTTTATGGCCGACATTAAGTGATGTCAGTTTGCAATTAGTAGATCAATACCCTGTATTAGTACCTGGTTTTCATCAGTTAATCTTTCAGCCATATCGGGCTAAGCTGCTACTCATGTTAGGTGAAACGCTAACTAATTTTCGTAATTTATTAGTTTGTGGTGATTATCAGCTTGAAGCAAAAATACGAAGCTTTCATGTCGATTGTTTTTTTGTGAATGGTAATAATGTTATTCAAGATAATAATTGTCATCAATTAATAAAAATTTTAGCGATGTTAGCGCATCCAGGAGCAACCTTGGTTGCTGCAACTAATGAAATGAGCATGGTTAACCATATTGATGCCGGAGGATTTGTTTGTGTACCTCAAAAGCAACCATGGTCAGGTGTATTTGCGCTATTTAAGCAGACTCGTATGGTCCGGGGGATTCGCTCAACACCTTGGCATGTCAGTAAGCGTCAATCCTACCAGTCGCGTAAAGCGATTATTTTGGGAGCAGGGCTTGCTGGCTGCTATAGTGCTTATGCTTTAGCAAAAAAAGGTTGGGATATAACGCTTATTGATCAGCGTAATCAGCCTGGCATGGGAGCCTCCGGTAATAAACACGCCATTTTATACCCACATTTTTCAGCTTACGCATCAACATACTCAGAATTCATGCTCGTTGCTTATTTATATGCAATTAGCAACTACAAAAAAATTTTACCATCAAATTTTCGTGGTGAACTAAAAGGAATATTACAATTACCATCTGATCTAAAAGGGCGTATATGGCTAGATAATTTGCAAATTTGGCTCAGTCATTATCCACAATTAGCTGAGTTTGTTAATCAGCAGCATGCCTCACAATTAGCTGGTATTGATTTAGAGACAGGAGGATTATTTGTTCCGTCCGCTGGTTGGTTGGATGCGCAATCACTCTGTTTATTTTTAAGTAATTTCTCGGGTATTCGTTGGGTTGGCAATACCTCATTAACTGATATTGATTATGTTGATGGTTTATGGCGATTGGGTAATCACCGTGCTGAAGTACTAATACTAGCAACGAACAGTCAAGTAACACAATTTCACCAAACTAGCTATATCCCACTTCAACCTATTAGAGGACAGACTACATCGATTGCGGCAACATTAAAAAGCCGTTATTTGAAAATACCTCTTTGCGCAAAAGGTCATATATTACCTGCTTATGATAACTTGCATGCAATTGGAGCAACTTATCAGCCGAATACTGAGACTGTAGATACTGTGTACTGTGATGATTATTTAAATTTAGAAAAATTATCCCAATTTGCTGTATCGGATATTTGGAGTAGACAAATTAAAGACCATTGGGTTGGGGTTCGTGCTGCTGTTCCAGATCATCTGCCTGTCGTAGGCCCTGTGGCAGATGCGAATAGGTTTACTAGACATTTTTCTCGATTAGCAAAAGATGCAAAACAGTGGCTAGATCAACCTGGCGACTATATAAATGGCTTATATGTCTGTACTGGATTTGGTTCTAGAGGTTTGACAACGATTCCTTTTTGCGCAGAATGGCTGGCTTCATTGATTCATGGAGAGCCTATATTAATGCCCAATAATTTAGTTCAGGCAATATCGACAGCTAGGTTTTTAAGGCGTGCATTGGTTCGACCAGGCTAATTTGTATAGTTAGCGCTCAAATAGTTTTTACTATCAGAGTTGTTAAAAGTACAGAAGGTCATCCATGACAAAGTCTGCGTCAATCGGCAAAGCTAGATTGGTTTGGATTTTCACCAAACTATTACTCATTAAAGGACCAATCTGAGCCTCTTGAAGTTCCTGAAATTACGTCACTGAGGTCATCTTGCTCTGTCAAATGAGCTGTTTAAAAACTTAAGATATTCCTGGTTTTGCAGCAGAAGACACATTGATCATCTCTTGTAACGATTCCGCGTTCGGATTATCCATAACAATACGCAATTGTTCAATTGGTAAAGCACTTAATTGATCAAACGATACCTGTCTTATCAGTCCACACACTATCTGTGATTTATTTAATAGCAAACTGCGAATCTCTGGCCTGAGTGGCAATAACTGCTCAAGTGTAATCCCCTTATTTACTAACCGTACAACATCATGGGAATTATTAAATAATTGCGTACGTATTGGTTGCTCAATAGCAGATAAATCGCTAAAGCTGATATGAGCTTTATTGATTAACCGAATACAAGCCTCGCTATTATCTAGTAGGTCGTGAAAAAACAAATCGTCCTGTTCTAATAAATCGTTAGAAGAAATATGTGTTTTTTCTAATAGTCGTAATACCTGATCAGCTTCACTTAACAGCTTAGCGCGCTTATTAAATGTTAATGCTAATAAATCATTAAATCTAATATCAGTGGCTTCAATTAACTTAATGACTGCTGGAACATTAGTCACCAATTGTTGGCAAATACTATGTTCACAGGAGAGCAAGCTAGCAGCACCAATCTCAAGTTTATTAATTAGCTCAATAACATCGGATGAATGAAAACAAATTAAGCCTAATTTTTCTAATTGGAGGTCGAATAAGACGCGGGGGATAATTTTTCCCTGCTTAACTAGGTTTATAATCTCCTCCCGATAACTATATATTTTATCTCTAGTAGGTTGAGGATAAATAAATATCTCATTTGGTTTTATTTCTAATTGTTCATATAAACGCCTAAAATGATGGGAGTATCTCAATAGTTCAGATCGGATATTGGTCTCAAGAGCCAATAATTCGTCAAATGACATATGAACTTTCTCGACTAGCTTAATATACTGTGTTGTTCTTGTAATTAGTTCAGTACGTGTATTGTTATCAAGTGTTAACAATCGTTCCATGCTGATATAAGGTGTTATTTTTAACACATTGTATGCTTTGTTTAACAAACCACGTCTAGTTAGTCGATCAAGGTTGATTAGGCGTTCGAATGAAATTGGAGCATCAGTCACTAACGCTACAACGGCATTCGATTTCTCCAGTAGTTCTTTGTAGACAGAACGCTCGAGAGCTAAAAGATCTGCGAGCGATAAATTAAGGTTTCGGATTAGTTCAGTAACACCATGTGATTCTCTTAAAAGAAGATCTCTGGTATTGACATCTAATGCTATATAACCTGCTAGGCTAAGATTAGCTCTAGTCACTAATTGCACAAAGTTATTTGCGTTTGAAATTATTTCTTCACGAATAGTTAGCTCTAATGATAACAATGAATTTAGGGATATATTCGCCTCGTTAATCAGTTTAATCACTGATGATGACCATGGTAATAATCTTTTCAGGGTAGTTAAATCTAATCCTACTAGGGCATCAAACGAAATATTAAGCTGAGTTAGAAGTTGTACAGTCTCTCTTGGGTTGGTTAATAAAAGAGTATGAATATCAGGTCCCAGTTCTAACCAACGTTCAAGCGAGATATCAATATAATAAAAAAGGTTGCAACTTTCAGATGCATAACCCAGTACAAGCCCAAGAGTATTGGATTCTAATCCCAATAGATAATCGACTGAGATAGCTAGTTCATTAACTAATCGAATAACGTTACTCGCGTTACCTAACAAAGCCTGATAAGTCCTTGGCTGAAGAGCGTCTAAAGTAGCTGAAGGTATGCCTGCATCATTTATTAATAGATTTCTTTGACGTTCGTTTGAAATTGGTACATTATGTGACATTATATTTGGAGGTGGGATTGGAACATAAAAACGATGCGGATTCCATCCAGATGCTTGGGGATTAGGTATACGGTATTGTGATGGTAGATCTAATATTGCTCTCCATCCAGGGGCTTTTTGAATACTCGCTTCAGCCGCGAGTCGTTCAGATTTTTCTAAGCGAACGTTTTCTTCTCGTGAAGTTAGGAAGGCGGCTATTCTTTCTCTAATTATTTCTTGGATAGATGTTTGGAAATCACTAGGTACTATGTGACCCAGGTTGCGAAAATAATGTGACAAGGCAGTAGTAGTGCCAAATGATCCGTTCTTTACTTCATTATTAAAACATAAATCATTAATCACTTTTAATGCACGAATAAATTCAACATTTTCTGAAGATGCTTGTCCAGTGGCTTGATGGTTGTAGATTAGATCGAGAGAATTACAAAAATCAACACCATTTTGGCTAATAGCTCTCTCTAAATAAAGTATCTTTAAGCCCCAATTGAAGTTTGTGTCATCTCGGATAGTTGTCGTATAAATACCATCTTCATTTAAAAAACTATTTAATAAGTCAAGTTGTGTTTGATTAAGCATAAGAACTCTTAATAATAGAAAATGTTTTTATTATACTCAAATAGTACAATACAAGCAAATAAAAAAATTGAATAATCTCTAATTAAATACTATCACAACGGTACGCAAATACATTAGTGATGGAAATCGGGCTAAATACTCATTGCGTGCGTCTAAAATGAGTAAATCGAAAGAATAATCTGCAACAAAATTGACCTTATTGGAAATAAAGAGTGTGTTATGGTCGTGTTTGATTTAATCCAATATGATAAGTCGAGTTATGCTTGAATTTGGTTTATGAGAAAAATAAATTAGGTCGCGTGTTCGTAAAAAAAATCACGTAACTAAGGCTTGATAGAGAGCATATTGCCAATGGTTTAATAATAAAATTTATGGGTAACATGATGTATGCAATCGATTATATTTTGGTGATTTCAGCTATAAATACTTGCTATTTTATAGCTAGCTAGATACTCTTCGCGCAAGCAAACCAATGAAGATTGAGGTTCGCAATGTATAGCATTGAAATTTATCAAATCGATGCCTTCACCGATAAGTTGTTCCATGGTAATCCGGCTGCTATTTGCTTATTGAATGAATGGTTGAATAGTGAACTACTACAAGCAATTGCTGTAGAAAATAATTTATCTGAAACTGCTTTTGTGATTGAAAACGATCAGGGTTTTCATATTCGATGGTTCACACCCAAGGGGGAGGTTGAACTATGTGGACATTCAACACTTGCTGCTGGTTTTTTGCTTTTTGAGTTAGGTAAAAATTTAGGAAATCAAATTTGTTTTTCAAGTCTAAGTGGCTTGTTATCGGTTCAAAAAAATAGCGACAAACTTACGATGGATTTTCCACGATTAGACTACAAGGAGCTATCTTCTGGAGTACTTCTTAGTGGCCTAATTGATAAATCTCCAGTTGCGATGTTTGAAAGTAAATTCGATTATTTAATTTTATTAGACTCTGAACAAGATGTTTTATCTGCCCAAGTTAATGCCGCTTTTCTCTCTAAATTATCTAAGCGTGGACTGATTCTAACTGCTGAATGTGGCGATGCTGATTTCTATTCTCGCTGTTTTTATCCTAAACACAATATAGTTGAAGATCCTGTTAGTGGTTCTGCCCATTGTGTACTGGCACCTTTTTGGAGTGCTCGTTTGAATAAAAATAAATTGCATGCAGTCCAGGGCTCTTTTCGAAAAGGTCACGTTTTTTGTGAAGTTTTTCCAGAAAGAGTATTCCTTTCAGGGAACTGCAAATGGTACTTGAAGGGGCATTTGGTTTTATAAACGCGCCATTAATTCGACTAGTTGCAAAGTAGATTAAATCAAACGATTACTATCAGAAACGGAGTGTAGCTAGTCCTGTACTTTAGCCATTTTTTCCTTATCCCTCAATGCATATTAGCCACTTATAATGTAACAGGTTAAGCGTAGGCGGGAGACATTATAGGCCGTAAGCGTAAGCTGAAGTGATTGAGCTCCGAAAAGAGATCTATTGGGTGTGGTCGAATATCATCTGGGTCATTAGAGGGGAGAGCCAGATGACTACCTCGGGGTCTAAGAGCATTTAGTCTGAAACTCAAAAGGACGAATGATTGGGCACGCACAATCAGGAATAAAACATCAATGAAGCACATCATGAAAACAGCAGTCTCAACGTTAAGAGGGCATATCCAATACTATGGAGTGTCACACAATGCCAAGGCCGTTGACAACTTTGTCCATGAGGTGAAAAGGATATTATTCAAGTGGCTAAACCGACGCAGTCAGCGAAAGTCATTCACTTGGGGGGCAGTTTCAGATGTACTTGGAGCCTGATTAAGTTTCCTCGGGCGAAAATCTACCACAGGCTTTTCTAAAGCATAAGTGAACTGTGAATGTATTTATCTTGAGCCCGGTGTCTTAATAGGGCACGCCGGGTTCTAACGAGGGGGGCTGCGGACAACTAACGAAGGACGTAGCTCTACTCTATAATAGTCAATTTAGTTTGGATTAAATTTTACGTTGTATTCCTGCTGAGGCCATAATTTTTGTGGTAATTTCCTCAATAGAATAGCGAGTAGTATTCAGATAAGGAATGGCTTCACGTTTATACATTTCCTCAACTTCAGCAATTTCTAAACGGCATTGTTCAGTTGACGCATAGAGGCTATTGGGTCTTCTCTCGGTTCTAATCTGATGCAACCTTAACGGATCAATGGTTAAACCAAAGAGCTTTGCTTTGAAAGGTTTTAATGATGTTGGTAAACAAAAATCGATTAATTCGTCTTCAGCGAAAGGATAGTTTGCTGCCATGATACCAAATTGCAAAGCCATGTAGAGGCAACTGGGTGTTTTCCCGCAACGAGACACACCAATTAAGATGATATCAGCGTGCTGATATCCACGTATTTTAACGCCGTCATCATGTTCTAGAGCATAATTGACTGCCTCTATCCGTAAGTTATAGGACTCAACATTGGCTACCCCATGCGTTCGACCCACCGTGTAGGATGATTTTGTATTTAACTCTTGTTCTAGTGGATCAAGGAAAGTGCTGAATAAGTCAAAAATTTTAGCATGGGCTTGCTTTATTTGTGCGCTAATTTCGGGATTAACTAATGTCATAAATACCAGCGGCTTGATTCCTGATTGTTGATAACAACTATTGAGTAACGCAACAACCTCATTGGCTTTCTCTTTGGTATCGACGTACGGGATTGTTTTTTTTTCAAAATCGATTTGTTCAAATTGACTGACAAGGCTATTACCTAATGATTCAGCAGTAATACCTGTCCCATCTGAAATCATGTATACGAAGCGTTTGACAGTTAAGCTCATGATATAACTATATTCATCAATGTTGCTTGAGAGTAACTAATTAATGGATCATTAATTATCTTGATCAAAGATTGATCGCTTATCATGTACGTCAATTTATTATCCCCAATAATTGTTAAATTTAAAGACATAATAGCTAAATTATAGGTTGAGTGCTATAAATAATATAGTGATGCACCTCGATACTATATTTTTCTCAGAGGATATTATGTTATTTTTCAAAGATTATAAAATCAAATGTTTAATTAAAAAAATTAAAGCATTCCAGCAAGCTCGCCAACTGAATCTTGTGAACGATGATGCCATAAAAAAAGAAATTGCTGCCTATTATACTTTGGCAGATATATATATATCGTTGCAAGGAAGAAAAAAATATCCTTTTGCTCATGAAATGTCTTTAGAATGCTATAGGGCGGCGGCGATATTAGATGATGCAAATGCTCATTTTTTATTGGGTAATAGTTTATTAGAGAAAGCAAAATTTCGTGATGACTTACAAAATAAATCGATATTTGCTAGCCATAGTAATGCAAAGCAAGTTAAGCAACTATATGAGGAGGCTTTAGCCTATTTACAAGGCGGTGAGCAATTAAAACATATCCAAGCAAAACGAATGCTTGGGCTCTGTTATATTAACGGTTGGGGGCTTGCGTCTGATAAGAAAAGAGGTTTCGATCTAATTGTTGCCAGTATTGACGACGAGAATAGTTGGGAGCAAGTGCCACAAATATTTGCATCGTTGGGGCTTAACAAGCCTGAGTTTTATAATGCATTAACTCAACATAAAAATAAATCATCTACTTGAGCTGCTAGACTCTGAATTCGTTGCTTTCGATACTGACAAAACTCAAGGCCGGTAATTTGCTTCAATTCACGATGAAACTGCTCAGATAAATAACATCAGAGCAGTACTGGCATACCAGCTATCCATCAGTTTTCAGTCGGGACATGGCTATATGTAAGTTCGTTATCCAGGGGTGTCGCATTAAAATTTAATCAATCTGTTGTAGATTGGGCCAAGGCCCTGAAGTATCTTCAGTTTTTTTAAAAATTAATGTTTAAAAAACAAAAGGTTGCTTTTGTTAAAAAAGAGTGACAAGCATAGCAAGATGTGA
>JBMLTO010000032.1:0-6157 GCA_049239925.1 Legionella sp.
AAAATGATCGGGCAATACCACGACACCATCAATTATAAATGGATAACGTTCAATAGCCTGATTAAATACCTGGCGTAGTTCATTTATTCTTTAGATTGATTAAATTTTAATGCGACACCCCTGGTATGCTTCTTAACTGTTTAAGGAAGACGAGGATCATGACAGCGAGCAGTTATTCAGAATTGAGTTGCCGAAATACGACGCTATCATTCTCTTAACAGTCTGAATGCCAGAGGACATTTATCTTGATTTCTCTTCAATAGCTTTACAATGAGTTTCCTTAATGAAAAAAAGAGTTATTAAAGCGAAGAACAACGATACGGGTAAAATCAATAGGGCCTGATGATAGGCTTGTAATGAAAAGACCGGTTGGCTTGCATGAGCGATTTGATTGCTTCCTGAACTATCAAGCAACGCACCGACCAGCGGTTCGAACAATGCTTCACAAATAGAATCAAACGTATTCATAACTCCCATTACTGTTGCGGCAAGCATGACCGGGAAAAGTTCTCTGATCATGGCAAAACTAGTAAAGAAACCACTGGCTTCAAAGCCAAAAAGCAATAACAAGATGATAACAGGTGTCATGCTTAATTGTGGGCAATAAATAACAACTATTAAACAAATTAAGGCGGAAAGGGTAGCAAAAAAAAGAATAGGTTTTCGCTTGCCCATATAATCAGATAACCATCCCCAGAAAGGTGCTCCTATAGCGAATCCTATAAAAATACAAGATACTGCAAATGCAGCATCAGTGGAAGAAAAGCCATAACTTCTTTCTAGAAAAGGTACGCCCCATAGGCCACCAAATACTGAAACCGGTGCAAATGCTAAGCCACTGTATAACGATAACAACCAGGTTTGTTTATTGAAGAGTATTGTTCGTAGAAATTGTCCTGTTTTTTCTTGGACTTGTTGCTCAGAGTTTCTCTGTTTAGTTTTATCACGAATAATTAAAAAATAAAAAATACTTAAAGAAAATCCAATGAGGGCAACTATTTGTAAAGCACCACGCCATCCTGTTTGTCCTACCAGTAATGATAATGGCATTTGCCCACCAACTGCTCCCATCATCGCTGCGGTCATAAACATTCCTGAAACAAGAGCAAAACGTTTAGCAGGGAACCATAATACAGCGAGCTTAAAGCAAGATACTGCAGCAAACGCAGCCCCCATGCCCATAAGTGCTCTACTGGTACAGGCCAGCCAGAGTAGATCTGTTTGTGAGAAAATATAGGTGCTGGCGCTGCAGAGGAGAATTGCTGCGGTTGTTAAGAGACGTGGACTAAATTTATCTAGCATCATACCAACTGGAATCTGCATCACCAGGTAGGCATAAAAATAAAATGCCGATAAATTACCAAGGCCTGCACCATTGATATGAAAAGCTGCCATTAACTCGTTAGTCATCACGCTTGGTGAAACTTGAATTAAATATTTATAAAAGAAAAAACTTGCAGCGATAGTCCATACAATCCAAGGATATATATTATTAAGTGGCCTATGTGTTTTAGCCATTGTTACTCCTGGTTAATTTGTCCAGCATTCATTCCTTAATCATTGAGTAGTTCAACTTAGGTGGATTAAACAGCAGGCTTGCTCGGATCGTTATCCGTGAGGTTAGCATTAATATAATAATTGGATTAAAGTTATCCAATTAAATCATAGGCTAGCGGAACTAATGTAAGCAATCAATTAAACATGATAACCCAAAAACAAGATGAAGATGCTAACTATCTAAGCAATATTTTGTCAAGACATTATTCGTGATGCTATCATCCATGATGGATTATTATCTGACTAGGCCCTGATATTAACGAGCTTTATAACAGATACCATAGATGAAACGAAGATATGTTTAATTGAGAGGATGCTTAATGTTTAAATTAATAGTTAGCTGTATTTTCATGTGTGTTTATTCAGCCCTAGTCGATGCGGGATCTCCGATGACTAAGCGGATTAGCCAATTCACTAATGACAAGGTATCAGTTTGGAAAACAATTATCTATCCAATCCATGGACAGTCACTTAAAATGCATAGACATGAACATGATCGGGTTGTCGTTGCCTTAACAGATGGCAGGCTAAAAGTAACGAATAATCAGGGTCAAGTACATTTTTTAAATTTTAAGAAAAACCAAGCTTATTATTTAACTCGAGATATTCCTAATGAACTACACATGGATGAAAATTTATCGTCTCATCCCATTGAAGTGATGGTGATTGAATTAAATTTCAATTCCCAATAACATGTAGTTGTTGTCATTTAAACAAAATAATCATGAATACCAACCTTGTTTTTTTAAGTAAACTGATAAAAATTGCTATAGGTTCTTGTCTTGTTGTGTTGTTATTGGTGACTTCGGTAGCACATGCTCATAGTTATTATCGTCTGGAGTTTTATGACTATAACGTTGGGCCTTATGATGACTTCAATGATCAATCATTTGGTTATTACCAATACCCTGATCCTTGGTTTCAGCCTGATGTGATGATTGACAGCTCTTCTCCCCAGTATGATGAACAAGATGAGCCAATATGTGAAACGTTTGAGATCTGTGATCGCTATACAGATGAATGCTGGTTGGAGGATCGTTGTCATAATTGAACTCCCGTTTTCTTTTTTTTAAGAGGTATAATGAATGGGGTTCAATCCATTAATATAGCTTGGATACGGAATCAAGGCATGATTGATGCTGGGGCCTGAATCTGTGTTCCTAACATGACAGGAGAGGAAGTGGATCTATCTATTTTTAATACTCAGCTCGATAATAGCATGAAACTCCTGACGCAATCAGAAATTGAGCTCGATGAGTTGGTGGCAATGCCAAAAGATGATGCTATGGATCTTGAACATCAGGTTCGAATTTTGCAATTAGTTTTGCAATACCGTTTAGATACCCAAGATATACTAAGTAAATTAATGACGATCGAACGCAGTCTTTTACAATTGTTGGGTATTGAACATTTATCTTCAGCCACCGTAAACTTAAATAATATGGCTTATGTCTTGGGTAGAGAAGATTTGCAACAAGCATTATCAGCACTAAGTATGCTGATGAATATGTTATTGCGAATCGCACAAAAATATCAAAAAAACCAAGCTTTGTTGCGCACTAAGGCACAAGTCCGCCAACAAAAAAGTTATCAACCTATCATTAACAAACTTGAATTAGGTCGTGAGAAACAAAAAAAGATATTACAGATCTTAAACGATATGGCTAGGCATCTTGAGATCTTGTTACAGCGTGAACCATTAGGTCCAGTATTGAATCATATTGCTGCTTTGCGTGGACCTATTTCGCGGTTTTATCAATTAGTATTGAGTTCTTTTCGAAAGAGTGGCGAGTTATCCAAACAATTTAATTTACGTGAAGGATTGAATAAGCAGTTATCTTCATTGGGATACTCCCTGGATCCACAGTTTAGTTTATTTCAAAGGGAACAGCCGGTTTCGAATTTAGAGCTTCGTGCTGAAAAAAGAAGACTTGGGCATTTTTTCCCATAAAATCAGCATACAAAGCAAGATAGTTGTTGAAAACAGCAAGCAAGTCATCCTGGATCAGCAATTTTTTTGAAAACAGCTATAGTAAATATATAAGATTATTATTCATAAGACAGGACGTTGACTGATGGGGATCACGAAGAAATTAATAGCCATTATTTGCCAATCGATTTTGATTAACCCTGTTATTGCAGAAAAATCAATCGATTCATTACATCTTGATTGGTTGAATCCCAATGTTAAGCCTAGCGATGATTTTTATGAATATGCTAATGGTGGTTGGTTGAAAATGAATCCTATTCCAGCTGATTATGCTAGATGGGGCACATTTAACATCTTGTACGAAAAAACGTTGAAACAAATCCATCAAATATTAATTGCTACTCTCAATAAAACAGGAGAGATGAGTTCTGTTGAGCAAAAAGTGGGCGATTTTTATTTTAGTGGCATGAATGAGAGCGCGATAAATGAACAGGGTGTTCGCGGGTTGAGAGAATATTTTATTGCGATAGACCAGATCAACAATCGAAATGATCTCCAGCGAATGATCGCTCGCTTACATGAGATAGATGTACGTGTGTTTTTTAATTTTAGTAGTATGCAAGATTATAACAATAGCGATGAAGTGATCGCTGCTATGATGCAAGGAGGACTGGGGTTACCCAATCGTGATTATTATTTAAATGAAGATAGCAAGTTTAAAGAGATGCGTCTTGCTTATGTTCGGCATATAGCAAAAATGTTTGAATTATTGGGTGATAGCCCACGGCAAACACTCCAATACGCTAACATGGTTATGGATATTGAAACCACATTAGCTAAAAATTCTATGGGTGATATAGAACAACGTGATCCAAAAGCAGTTTATCATCGGATGTCCATGAAGCAACTCGCACAATTGGCTCCCCAATTGAATTGGGCAGACTATTTTTCAGCGAGACGTCTTGTGAATCTGCAAACACTCAATGTAGGTATGCCAGATTTTATTAAAAAATTGGGCTTATTAATTGATAAAAAACCGATTGAGCAGTTAAAGCTTTACTTGAAATGGAGTTTAATTAGTGAATTTTCTCCTTATTTATCAAGTTCATTTGAGCTTGAACATTTTCATATGATGTCTATTTTAACTGGTGTGCAACAACAAAAACCACGTTGGCAGCGAGTACTTATGGCTATGGAAAAGCCGCTGGGCTTTGCTATAGGCGAGTTATATGTTAAACGATATTTTTCCGCAGAAGCCAAACGTAAAGTATTAGCGATTGTTCATAATATACGTGATGTACTTAAAGATGATTTAAAAACTTTAAGTTGGATGTCACCGACCACGAGAGAAGAAGCTTTAAAAAAGCTTCTATTAATGGAAAATCGAGTTGGCTATCCTGATAAATGGTGGGATTATACTGGTCTTACAATTGATAAAACATCTTACGTCAGTAATGTTATTAATGGTAACCGATTTTTGGTAAGACGAGATCTAAATAAAATTGGTAAGCCGGTTGATAGGGGTGAATGGAACCTAACACCACAAACGATAAATGCTTATTATGAGCCGTCCTTAAATAGTTTTAATCTCCCTTCAGCAATTTTACAACCGCCTTTTTTTGACTTAGATGCGCCCGCAGCATTAAATTATGGAGCTATAGGGTATGTTATTGGTCATGAAATAACGCATGGCTTTGATGATCAAGGTGCAAAATTTGATGGCCATGGAAATTTAAAGAATTGGTGGTCTCGTACTGATTTTAAAAAATTTCAGCAGGCAACTTCATGTATTGCCAATCAATTTTCACAATATAAAATAAATGGTTTGCATGTGCAAGGCCAATTAGTGGTAGGCGAAGCTACAGCGGATTTAGGTGGGTTAACGTTAGCTTATTTAGCATTTCATCGATCGAACGATTATAAAAAAGCGCCTACCCTCGTTGGCATTACACCTGATCAGCAGTTCTTTTTAGCGGCAGCTCATATTTGGGCGATGAACAGTCGTTCGGAAATGGAAATGAATTTAATCACCGTTGATCCACATCCTCCTGAAAAATTTAGAGTGAATGGTACTGTTGCTAATATGCCTGCATTTCAGCAAGCATTTGGAATAGCTGCGAAGAAAGGAAATCAGTGTGTAATTTGGTAAATATAGAACGCCCGTTTATTACGCTAGTGGCCTTTAACATCCATCAAACAAAAGCGCTTGTCAGCCTGGAAACGGCATCAAGGTATGATAAAAAAGGTCAGCTGACTTTCTCTGATGTCGTGTGGGTCAAATAAGTATTTTTCAACGTCTGAAAATCAGCTTGATTGATACAAATGCTCAAAAGAAAGCAACAATTCTTTGAGCTTTAGCTGCCTAGAAAGCCCTTCGAGACGCGTGCTAGGCACGCACCTTGGGGCGAACGGTCCTGGGAAAAATGGCTCAAGTCGGTGCGCCACGAAAGCGCCATTGTACTCGCGGATAGAAAAGCCGTCGAGAAAGTGCTGACCCAGCACATTTCGTATCCAGCCTTGGGCTTATTACAGTAATGTAACAGGCTAAGCGTAGGCAGGAGACATTGTAGGCCGTAAGCGCAAGCTGAAGTGATTGAGCCCCGAAAAGTCATTTATTCGTTAGTGCTGCTGATTTATTACTTAATCTGGAAACTGCTGCACGACAAGAAA
>JBMLTO010000033.1:0-14326 GCA_049239925.1 Legionella sp.
GTTTTCGTGGAATAGGGGCTCGTAGATGCTTTCTTATACTTTGTGCATTGCTCGCTGAACAAGTTTATCCTCGAAATTACTAATGCCTAGTCGCCTTGTAGCATCCGGTTTCCCGTCTTTGGGTATCAGTACTTGTCTTACTGCCCCTGGGATGTATGCCATGCGCCTCATTCGCTCCATTAGGTCCCGAAGATGCTCATTCAGCTTTTCCCCATAACTCGCTTTATCTATCCCATCGATTCCAATCGCCCTCCTTCTGTACAGCTCATGGAAACATGCCCGCAGCGACTCCTCATTGATCTGGTGAATCTACGATATTGCATGTGGTTTGGACTGGTATAAAATTCCTTGAGCGCATAGGCTAGAGCCAATGACTGTATTTTAGTATTTTTAGCTGTAACCTTGGATTTCAATACGTTATTGTTGGTCAAAGGCCCAACCTACAACAGATTGATTAAATTTTAATGCGACACCCCTGCTCGAAAGTGACCTTGATATTCCACCTCAGCACAAAATAGTGGATAATTTGAGTTGGAGTTAGCGTCGTATGGGTGCTGAAAAAAGAAGGAAGCCCTAATCTCAGGTGAATGGGACAAGCTTTCCTACTGGGCTCAACGAAAGAAAAAATAGTCTTGATGTTTTTTATTTAGGATCTAGCCCTTCGAGACGCGTGCGTAGCACGCGCCTCAGGGCGAACGGTCCTGGAAAAAATGGCTAAAGTCGAGTAATCAGAGTCTATGATGATATGAGATGATATGAATCAAGGAGTATATGTTTTAATTAGTGTGATTACCGAGGGGAAACTGACGGATTAATTACCAGGCAAATAATCCTCCAAATAGACTTCGAGCGACATATCGCTCGAAAAATCTTGGCAGTTTAATTAGCTACCTCTTATTTTGTCAAGAAAGTAGACGTATGCCATTTTCAGTAATTACAATATCACCAGCTTTATACAATTGGCCGATAGCACGCTTAAAATTTTTTTTACTTTCATTAAATATTTTCATAATCTCTGCAGCTGAGCTTTTATCGTGTAACGGTAAAAAACCACCAGCTTCTTGTAAAGCCTCTTTGATTCGCAAACTCAGATCATGAATATTATCCTGACCAGTTTTACGTAAAACCACATCAATTTTATTGTCTTCACGAATTTTTTTAATATAACCAACAGTTGTCTGGCCATAACTTAAATTTTGAAATAATTCATTGGCGTGGATTAACCCCCAATGTCGATGATTAATAATAACTTTCCTACCCAAAGGACTAGTTTCTGCTACTAATAAATTAACTTGGTCTCCTTGTCTCAACTTGATTGCAGAATTATCCAAATAGTGTTCGATTTTCGAACTAGCAATGATTCTTGATTTCTCGTCTAGACAAGCATAAACAAGATAGGAATGCCCCTGTTGCATTGGTCGTTGTTGCAACGATCGAGGAACTAAAAGCTCTTTATCCAATCCCCAATCTAAAAAAGCTCCCACTCGGTTAACCTCGTTTACAGTCAACAAAGCAAACTCCCCTACTACAATACCAGGTTTTAAAGTAGTAGCAACCACCCTATTTTCAGAATCAATATAGAGGAAAACATTGATTATTTGTCCCTGCTCAAGACTTTTAGGTACAAATTTTTTAGGTAAAAAAATATCGCCCCAATCGCCACCCTCTAAATAAACACCAGAACTGGTTTCTTTTAATACGATTAACTCATTATATTGGCCAATTTTAATCATTATAAGCTCATAATTTGCAATTAATAAGGTTACCAAAAACTCTACTACACATTATAGTGAGCCTTGTAATGCCATATCTTATCAAGATATTTTTTGACACTAGCTTACCTAGACTGGTACATACAAGCTATTAAATCACTAGTAACCTTGATATACAAAGGATTATCCTAAAAAAAGCAAACGACAATGTCTTAAGGCATGCGGTGATGGCGACTATCGATTGGCAGTTTACAACCGAAGACGCCAAAATTAAATTGAAAAGGTTTTATCCTGTCTTGCAACCAACAAGATAAATGCTCTGAAACGTTTTACTAATAGGGTTTCACCTCAACAGTAGTGCCTATGTCAATAAAGTTCTCATGCAACCACTTGGCAGCACTGGGTAATACTCTTACACAGCCATGACTTGCATTATAATTAGGAACGTCGTAGGCCGCATGAATAGAATATCCACCATGAAAGTGCATACAATATGGCATCTTACCGCCACCATGGGTAGCTATTGGATAAATACTCGATTTACAATCGGCGCCTTTCTTTTGATAAACTTTAAATGTACCAGTAACCGTCCGGCACGAACGGCCGACATCTTTACAAAAGTCTTGCCCGCCTGATGCACTTCCAGTTTTAATACGATTGCCTTGAGCATCGTATGCAGCCCATGCTGTTGCTTTAGGATCAAAAATAAAAACCTTTTTGCCTGTTGCCGGACGAGTTTTGGGAAAATAATTATCCCCCTTGCTATCCGCAGACATCGATTTAGTATGATGGACATATCCTGCATCATCAACTACAGCAGTAGAACTATCCATGGTGCTACATGAAGCGGCTAAAGCAAACACAGGTATTATGACGATTTGATTTTTCATGATGTTATTCCTCCCTTGTTTTCTTTGTTATCGAGAGGTTTTCAATAAAAGTTTAGAACTTTTAGGTTATTTTTTTAACCTTATGTTTCTTATAAATTCTTTATGATTTTTTATAATTTTCTTTGATTCTTTTTCGGGGATAATGGCTAAAATAGCCAACAACAATTGATAATCTGTACATTCAAAACAACCGCCTCTAGCAGGCATCATATGAATACCTTGGTCAGTGTGTTGAAATAATAAAGCAAAATCTTGCTGTACTCTCAGGCGCCAATCACGATCACTGTTGATTCGAGGAGCTCCAAGATTTATTAATGGTTTGCTTGCATGACAATTAGAACAATAATGTTTAACTATGAGCTGGCCTTCATTTGCTTTTCCTTCAATATCCAGAAGAAAATCTTGTGGACGATGGCTTTTGGCTAGTGCTATAGGGCTTAATATGAAAAAAAATAAATTCACAAAAAAAATTATAATGGCTATTGGCATAAAGCGACCTGTCAAGCGCAAAGATAAAGGTTTAGGCTACATGTTTCAATTCATACTGACAAGTACCATTTTAGATCCAATCAAAATCAATAACCTGTTGATAAATACTTAGATACATTTGCTTTTCATTGTATGGCTTGCTTGATCCTTATGGTTTTTTGTCTTTGAAAACAACATCATCGGTCATGAGCCATAGAAGTAAACTATTTAATTCTTATCTCTCAATGACACCTTTTTATTCTACTTTTTTGTTCAAACAATAACTGTCGATCCCTCAGAATCGAGGCTTTTTTTATATTTTTGACAGCTTAAATCTATTCTTTTTTATTGTTGATCAAATAAAAGACCGCAACTATAATTCTTCATCAAAGCAACAGCCTCGGTTCATAATGAATGAATTAACTGCTTTAGTCACTCTAAATGCTCAGCCTTATTTGCCACTAAAAAAGGATGACAACGGCGTGTATCCTATGCCCACCGTACGTTGTGGGATTTTACCTTATTATATTGACTCAAAAAAACAAATTATCTGGGGTGCTGTTATCACTAACCGAGTGGGCCCTGTTATCATGACACCTCCTGCAGGCACCCAAGATATTTTAATTATTGATACCAAATCACAGTCACGATTTACACTAGAGATAGGAAAACCTTTTCCTTCATTAGGGTATGAATTTCTAAATGAACATGTAAACAAATCATTCAGAGGCCAGGATTACCAAATCATACTAACCTGCTTGGAAAACAATAAATTTGATATATATGTGGAGAACCCTCTAATCACGGCTATTCATGAAGCGCAGGAAGAACATGGACTTGATTTGCGACCGGGAAGTAAAGATATTGAATTAGTCAGAAACATATATCAATTGCCTGTTTTAAAATTGTCAGGAAAACAAGGAGCCACCGCTCAGCAATTTTGGCTGGTATCATTAAATCATAGCAATGGAGTTATCTTAAGTAACGTTAACAAAATTGAGAGTAAAATTAGACGAAATGCGGGCAGAAAATTTTATGAAAAAGGTTGCTGGGCCACATTTGAACAGTTTAATCACGCATTGATAGCGGCTAAAACATATGAATACCGACCTAGCGATGAGACGCGGCAACCAAATCATGAGTTAATTCCAGGAGCATTAAATGCTTTTGAAGAAACCATTCATTTATTAGGACGAATAGAATCTGTCATTAAAGCAGATTTTAATAAGTCAGTATTCCCTCACGGCTTCTATCCTTACTTTTCAAGAGCTTCAGGTGAAGAACGACATGAAGTACTCGCCCAATCCGAAGTTAAAATGACACTAAACCCATCGTTAATCCTATTATATAACGCACTTAATGCAATGGATGCGTACGGGCTCAAAATTGGTTGCGAAAAAGGTAGGATGGTTCACAGCCATGCCCAACGCTTACAAGAAAACTTAAATAACTTTGTTTTGAGTGTCTATCTTGAAGACTCACGTGTTAATGAAGAGCTGTTCAAGCGAGAGTTTATTTCATTGCTTTACAGTAAAAAACATGAGATGCAAAAACATCGAGCGCAATGGAAACCAATAGCCACCAATATCCTCATTGCGTTAACTGGTATAGGCCTCATTGTCTTAATCATCAAAGCACTATCACAAACAACAAATGATACATGCCGACAAAAAACTACGATGTTCAATAATTCGTTGTTCTTTGCAAGAACCAACACAGAACGCTTAGCAGAGAATATTGATAAAGAAGTGACTCGCTTTTCTATAAAAAAACAGAATACTGAGGTACATAATATTTTTGTGGCAAATACGCAACTTTAACGGGTAATTTAGACGTTCAAAGTCTGAAAATTAACTCGATTTAGATTCAATACTCAGAAGAAATCGAAGAACTCACCTTTGCCGCTTAGAAAATCCTTCGAAACCCCGGCTAGACAGGCTATTCATAACCAGCGCTGACAAATGACAAAATGAAAAACCAGCGTAAGACGAAGAAAAAAAAATAAATTAGTGTAGGTAATAACAAGCAAATCTAGTGTATACTGTAATAGAGAATCAATTAGGTTCTTAATTGTAAATAAAATTATAATCGGCACTTATCTAAACTTTGATAATGCTGTTTTAAACATATCAGGAAAATGAAAATGTCAGAAAAAGTACGTGGTACAGTTAAGTGGTTTAACGAAAGTAAAGGCTTTGGTTTTATTGAAAGCAGTGGTAAAGATTACTTCGTTCATTTCAGCGCAATTCAAGGCAATGGTTTCAAAACTCTTGCTGAAGGCGCTTCAGTAATGTTCAAAGCAGGACAAGGTCAAAAAGGTCCTCAAGCTGAAGAAGTTGAAGTGGTATAACTTATTTAACACATTTTCGTCCTTTCGCTAGGAAAAGATGTTTCTTCCATCCTGTTGTTTTTTTTAAAGACCACAGGATGAGTTTAGAATAAAAATTATTATTCTTTATCATTAAAATCTAATCCTTGTTTAGCATACCAAAAACTACTGTCATTATTTCCGCGAAATAGCCTCCTGATGAACTTGATTTAGCTGTTGTTGAAAAGAACTTTGTAGCTGTTTCAGTTGAGCCTGATTGATAGCATTTAATTTCTGGATTTGCTCCTGCAAATCTGACTGCAACTGTTTTAGTTGCCCCTGTATCTGCGAATTTAACAATTTTATTTGATCTTGCTGGTTGGTTTGTATTTTTTGCAATTGTGCTTGAATTTGACTATTTAAGAGCTGTACTTGCTGTGAAACATTAGCTTCATCCGCATAAACTCCGTGATGTATGACAGATAATAGTACAAGAGATAATAAACTAATGTTTTTCATAAAACTCCCTTTTATAATAATAAAGCCTGCCCGGTATCCAATAAATAGCTACAATAGTTAAACTGTACTTTATAGAATACTTGCAGTAAAGGTAGCACGCAAATAAAACCCTCTAGGTAAGGTACGGATTTTATTTCCAGTGTCATTGTAACCATAGCATAGAGACTTACCATTAGCTCCTTTCGGTCTAACTTGTAAATATTGCCCCATGGACGCGTCAATTTCAGCTAATTTACCAGTGGCTATCATCATTACATGCTCATTCCAATCTGCTTCTAAAATAGCATATTGTTGCATAGATGGTGACCACAGTATTGCTTTGCCAATGCGACGATGTTCAAATGGCAACTTTTTATTAGCTTCAATCGGCAACCAAAGAACACGTTTTAACTTACCATAACATTGCGAACTTACCCAGTGCTCTTGATGAATAGTCAGCAGGGGTATATTCGTAACGTAAGTTGATTCACTTGGTTTACCTAAATGATTAATAGGTAACGTCTTTAATTCGATACCCAGATGGTGAAAATCTGGAATAGATTGATTGCCAGCGCTGCCTCCTAATGCAAGTTCAATGGCCTGTCCGGCCCATCCTTTACGCCGCAAAGGGTCGGCAGGAATAATTAACTGTAATTGCCTAGCTAATTGAGATAATGTTAAACCTTCAATTTGGCTACAGCGACTCAATAACTCATTTTCATTTTGTAATGGATCTCGATTCATTAACATAAGTTTCAAACAATTTAGGGCGTGTTGACAATTCATTCTCCCGCCTAAGTACCGCGACTGTTGTTCGCGGCATCCATTCGCTCTTAATCAGCGGCAAATTTCTTCATACAGAGCACGCTATTCTGGATTTAGGTTCTCAATCAAATTTTTAGGGCAATGAATCAGGTTCATCTTTAACTTGGTCATTTCCTGGATGCCGCGAAGTCGCAGCACTTAGGCGGGAGAATGAATTGTCAACACGCCCTAATTATCGCAAAAAAACACATCTATTCATTCAGACTAACTTCTACACTCATCGGAGGAACTGGAGGTTTGATATTCGATGCTTTAAACTGAGCAGTAATCGCAAATAATACTTTTGATTGCACCTCAAAACGAGTAAACAATTGTACATTTATGAAATATCGAACTTCAAATTCTATTAACGCCTCATCAATTTTTTTAAGAAGCACTTGGGGAGCAGGATCCATTAATATTTCAGGAATAATAGCTAAAACATCAAGAATTAATCGTTGAATCATCACTGGATCATCTTCTCGACCAACCCGAATAGGCAAAACAGTACGAATAACACTGTCTTGATGAGTCCAGTTCGTAAAAGGCTTGTTAAATGTTTCAGCATTAGGAATCAAAACTTCCATATTATCCCAAGAGCAAACCCGCATTGAGCGAATACCAATATGCGCAACGCGGCCTTCATACTCTCCGAGAGTGATTAAATCACCTTCGCGTACAGGACGTTCTATTAGCAACATCAATCCACCGATGATATTACTTGCAAAGTCACGCAAACCAAAACCCATACCAACTGCAAGACCACCTAAAATCATAGACATTCCACTAAAATCTAGTCCAAGTACTCTTAATGTGATAAATCCACCAATTAAAATAACTGCATATTGAGTAAACACAGAAAGACTATTGCGGATACCTGCATCCCTAGCATTTCGATATAGCCAACGATAGCAAAACTCACGTGTCCATTTCGACGCCCATAGAAATACAAATAATAAAATAGTGAACTCGGCTGTGCTTTGTAAGGTGATCCGGACTCCAGATAAATTAATAAAGGGATATTGACTTATTTTGATCAGGTAGGTCATCACCCAAGAATCTGATGACCAACCAAAAGCTTGAAATAGAACTGTAATGCTAAGCAGAATCAATAATAAACGTAAAATTTTATCTAATGGCTTTAAGATTACCTCGATCCATAACCACCCATTGCGTAATGTAGAGATCATCCATTCTGAGAGCAATTCTAAAGCATCAAATATCAAGCCTCTTACTAGAACATGTCCACTAATGATCAATAATACACAAACGAGGTAACTACTTAAGGTCCATGCTAAATTAAAATAACCCACCAAACCAATTAATGCTGTAGAGAATAACGTGATAGGAGCTAAATTGATTAAAACTGTTAATGCATTGCGTAAATAACGTTTTTTAGTATTGTAAAAGGGGCTCAGTAGATAGGGTATAACATCTTTACTTTTCCAGGCCACAACTGATACAGCCAATAGAAATAACATAAAAACTCGATTGAATATATCTTGCATAATTAAAGATAGAGGTAATTGCTGGCTAAATATCATTAAAACAGTTGACCAACCTCCAACCATAAATAATATGCGTAATTGATAATACAAACGTACATCTTTGCCAGTTTCATCAGAAAGCCGCTCTAAGAGTATTAACCTTGCGATTAAAATTAAATTACGAAAAGCAAGCCAGACAGATAATATATCAACTAATAAACGATAATTGCTTACCGGAACATGGTTCAGATAAACGGTGGTTAATATAATTGCTAAAGTGGCCAGTAATATGATGTTTCGCTGAACTAATAAAATTAAACCATCGTATAAATGCGCAGATAATCTAGCACGTTCTTTTTGTTCAACAATTAGTAATAATCGATATATGGTAATTGCAACACCTAGGATGAGCACTAAAGACAACCAATAAAAAGTTGCAGACCACGTATCTTGCCAAACATAGTTATCTTTAACTTTAAGTAATAAATTTTTTAAATAATCATATAACTGTTCTGGAATTTGTAATCCATGGGCACATAAAACAAGCCAACTATCTAAATGGTATTCAGTAAATGTTTGTCTAACAGATAATTGTTTAGTTAATTGCTGCTCGCGTTTAACCAATAAATCTTGTAATTTTTCTTGCTGTAATTCAATCCGTTCCAATCTTGATTTTGCAGTTTTGAGCAATATGCTTGCCTCTCTTTTTAAGTGCATGTCGATCAAAACTGTTTGCTCATTGCTTAATAATTCAATCATTTTTTTAAGTGATTGACTAATTGTAGATAAGGTATTTAGAGCTCGTTGATAAGTTACGATGATTTCTTGTATGGTTTTAGCATCATGGCTTTTAAATAAATAGTACTCTGTTTTCACCAATCTTTTCTGTATTTCTAATTCGCTAATTCTATGCAAAATCAATATGATTTTTTGATTATTAATCAAAAGCATTGACTCATAATTAAATGAATTATTAAAATTATTAACTGATGAATTCACTTCTTGTAATTCAGTATTTTTCTGATAAAGACTATTTTTTTCTTCATTAAGCGAATCTATACGTTTATTAAGCTCCTCTAATTGTTGGTCTTTTTTATAGGATGCTTCGCATAACTGCAAAAATTTTTTTTCAGCATATAATTTCTGTTGATACTGATGAGCAAGATCTAAATTATCAGAAATTAACTCCACGGTTTTATTGGTCACTTCACTTAAAGTAGTTATTTTAATCGCTTGCTCTTGTGCAACTAATTCTTGTTCCTTTGAGCTGGGTGATTGCTGTAATTTTTTTACATGGCGCATTAGCTTTTGTTGTTGCTTTTGTTGCTCAAACAAAAAACTTTCTAGATTAGATATCCTAGAATCCGTTATTGCTATCATTTTTGCATTCTGCAACTGACGATCTAATAAATTCTGTTGATCGCTTGGGGCTGTTAGATGCATTAAATTATTATTAGCAATCGTTAAATTTGTTTTTTCCTGTGCTAAATATTGTACTAGTTTATTAGAACCTTTATTAGAATCATCTATCGTACCAGCAACACCAGCAGCAGTATTAAATAAAAACAAATAAGTCAATAAAAAAACAACAAGCAAAGGATAGCCTTTTGTACATAGGCTATCCCGAAAAAAAACATTATTTTGACTGTACATTTGTGGCAAGTCGTACCCCTAATTCGGAGAGTTGTGTACTCGCTACCGGGGCAGGAGCGCTTGTTAGTAGACAAGAAGCTGATTGTGTTTTAGGAAATGCAATAACATCGCGTATAGAACTAGAACCAGTCAATAGCATTGCCAAACGATCTATGCCAAGCGCAATGCCTCCATGCGGCGGGCAACCAAACTGCAAGGCATCTAACAAAAATCCAAATTTATCCTTAGCTTCTTGTGCGTCAATGCCAAGCAGTTCAAACACAGTCTGCTGCAATTGCGGCTGATGAATTCGAATTGATCCCCCTCCAATTTCATAACCATTTATAACAATATCATAAGCCTTTGCTAAGGCTATCTGCGGATTATCTTTTAGCAATTCGGGAGATAGATCGTGCGGAGATGTAAATGGATGATGCATAGCTTGCAAACGTTTTGTATTTGGATCTTGTTCGAACATAGGCCAATCAATGACCCATAATAAACGCCAGCCTGATTCTACTAGCTTGCAGTCATGTCCAAGTTTTATACGTAATGCACCCATGGCTTCATTAACAATTTTTTGCTTATCGGCACCAAAAAATATGACATCCCCTGTACAAGCATTTACTCGATCTAAAATAGATAAGATAACTTCATCTGGTAAGAACTTTAATATAGGTGATTGCAAACCATCTAGGCCTTTACTACAATCATTCACTTTAATATAGGCCAAACCTTTTGCACCATACAACTCAACAAATTCGCCATAAGTATCGAGCTCTTTTCGACTAAGCTGGCACCCATTCGGCAACCGCAATGCAACAACTCGACTATCGACATCATTCGCTGGTATGGTAAATACTTGAAAGCCACAGTCTTGGACGAGATCAGCAATATCAACTAACTCTAATGGATTTCTTAAGTCCGGCTTATCACTACCAAAACGTCTGATTGCTTCAGCATAAGTCATTTTTGGTATAGGTGGTAATTCAATCCCTAAAAGCTTTAAAAATATTTTTTTCAATAAGCCTTCAATAAGATTCAAAATAACTTGCTCATCAATAAAAGACATTTCTATATCAAGCTGAGTGAATTCAGGTTGTCTATCGGCCCTTAAATCTTCATCGCGAAAACAACGAACGATTTGATAATATTTATCAAATCCAGACATCATCAACAATTGCTTGAAAAGCTGTGGTGATTGCGGTAGAGCGTAAAATTCGCCAGGATGAACTCGAGATGGAACCAAATAATCGCGAGCCCCTTCAGGCGTAGCTTTCGTTAACATAGGCGTTTCAATATCGCAAAAACCATGTTCATTCAGATAGTCACGCATACAGCGTGTTAACGCATGACGCAACATTAAATTATATTGCATCTCAGGACGTCTTAAATCTAAATAACGATAGCGATAGCGTAAATCCTCGCTAGTTATTTGATGCTCATCTGGTAAAAAAGGAGGAACTTGTGCTTGATTTAAAATCTCTAGCGTTAAACCAACAATTTCGATTTGCCCTGTGAGCATTTTTTCATTGACCATGCCTTGCGGACGAGGCCTAACTTTACCACTGAGTCGTAATACAAATTCATGCCTTAATTTCTCAGCAACAGCAAAGATTTCGGCACGCTCAGGTTCATAAACAACTTGAACTAGCCCAGAACTATCACGAATATCAAGAAAAATAACACCACCATGATCACGTCGATTATGCACCCAACCACAGACAGTTACTTGTTGTTCGAGCATCTGTACATTTACGTCTGTGCAGTAATGTGTTCTCATAAAATCGCCTTTAATAATTGTTTGGTAATAACTTCCTTAGGAAGTTTGGTTAATGTTTTAAGACAGAAGACTATAATATTAGGTTTACTTTATTAAACCATCGTTCCCTACAGTGCTTGATTGCATCACGCCTAGCGATATTGTAAATTTTAGTGCCTCATCCACGGTCATAGACAATTCTACAACCTCGGATTTAGGTAACATTAATAAAAATCCAGATGTAGGATTTGGTGTCGTTGGAACAAAAACTGAAACCATCTCCATATTTAAATGCCTGTTAACGTGCTCACTACCAACACCGGTTTGAAATGCTAATGTCCATGTACCTTTTCGTGGGTACTCAATTAACAAAACTTTGCGAAAAGCCTCACTATTAGTAGAAAAAATTGCTTGAATAATTTGTTTTGAAGCATTGTAAATAGACCTGACCAAAGGAATACGTTCTAGTATTGATTCACTCCAGCCCATTAAACGTTGTCCTAAGAAATTAGTGGCCACTAACCCTGTGGCAAGCAACACAACTAACGATAAGATAACGCCAGCGCCGGGCAAATGAACACCAACGAGCTGTTCAGGACGATAAGCATAAGGCAATAAGGCAATTGTTTGGTCCAGCAAATCGACAATAAATCGTAAAACGACAAAAGTAATAATAATAGGAAACCAAACCACTAAACCGGCTAGTAGATAACTACGCAAAAATTTACTGTTCAAGGGTTATCACCTGTGCTAGCTGTTTGTTTAACTGCCGTTTTTTCATTGCCGGTAGACTCTTGACTTGATGAGGTCGACGAGGCAGCGTTATTTGCAGTGTTTTTTTTATCTTTAAAATCAGTGACATACCAACCAGTACCTTTTAGTTGAAAACCAGCTGCCGAGACTAACCGTGTAAGAGAACTATTAGAGCAAGCTGGGCATACTGTAGATGGCTGCTCACTGACTTTTTGCATCAGTTCAAGATGATGGTTACAAGCAGTACATTGATATTCATAAATTGGCATCAAGCAATCCCCCATATACGTAAAATGGGTATTTAAACACCCTAAATTAAAAATAGTTTACAATAAATGTCTAAAGTAACTGCAAATAAAAGAACAAGAATTATAGCTAAGTCACCCTATGTAAACAATATCAAGACTTACTAAATATCCCGACATTTTTCCCAGGACCGTTCGTCCTGATGAGCGTGCGTAGCAGGCTTCTCGAAAAGCTAGATCCTAAATAAAAAAACATCAAGACTATTTTTTCTTTCGTTAAGCTAAGTAGGAAAACTTGTCCCTGTCACCTGAGATTAGGGCTTCCTTCTTTTTTCAGCGCCATCCTTAGATTTTTTTTTCGGCGATCAAGGCTTCTATTCTGGGCTTGTCAGCATGGAAACAGCCTCAAGGTAGGATAAAAATGGATGCCGCGAACAAGTAGCGGCACTTAGGCGGGAGAATGAATTGTCAACAAGCCCTACCCTCTCTCTTTGCAGCAGATAGAACTTAATCGATTAAACTAGGGTTGATGGTGCAACTAGGTAACAATTATTCGAAGAAGAAGAAGAAGAAGAAGAAGACGATGATGATGTAGATGTAGAAGCAGTTGTCATAAATATACTAGATGACTTTGCTATTTCTGTTGCTATAGAAACATTCATATCAGCTTTCGATAAATGTTCTAGCGATTCTGTAGCTGTATTACTTGCAGCTGAAAGAACATCGATTGAATTTTTTTTAATCGAATGATTGTCTCTTTGTTCTTTTTTTAACAGTGAATCTCGTAACTTATACAAGGATTGTTGCGGTGCATCTGTACGTGATGCAGCTAAAAAAGACTTCCAATTTTCAGCCAAAACATCACTGGGCAATTTGAACCAAAAACTATAAAAAATGGTCTCATCTAATAAAATCTGATGAACAGGATTTAACAACTCAGCCAAAGTATTCTGATCGAAGCACTTACCTTCGTATAAACGTGAGATAATGGCAGAGATAATGTTCAAATTTTTCTGAGAAATCAGTATGTCACGGTTAGCTGGAGTCAAACAATCGATTGCTTGAAGATAGGCTAATGCCGTTGCACATGAAGAGTAGTTTTTGTGATTGAATACTCCTTCAAAATTTTCTTGCGTTAAAAACTCCATCCGTTGCATAAACTTCACAACAGAGGCAACCTCCGATAAGTTTTTATATTTAAGTACCATTTTACAATTAGCAGGAACACAGAGAGCCGCTTGCTGCAAATAACTGAATATATCTGCAGATGCTACTGGATCTTTACTAGTTAAAGCATCTTCAATCATACGTTCATCCGTAATTCCAGCATGCTTCATGATAGACCATGCTTCTAGCTTAATATTATGTTTTACTGACTGTTGGCCGCTGAGTGGCAAATGGATAGTTGACTTGAGCATTTTTACGCATAATTCAATTAGTATGTCTTTTATTCTATCTAAATGGTAAATTTTAATCAATTAAAATATTACAGGATTCGATCGAGCATTCTTTGTTTCTTCTGAGCCTGTATCTAAATAAAACTGATGTTCGGATTTCGAAACAGACTTATTTGCCCCCATTGATTCGACTTTAGCCATTGTTCCCAGGACCGTTCGCCCATCGGGTAGGAGGGGCATAAGCCCCGACCTCCCACAGAACCGTACGTACCGGTCAGGTATACGGCTCTTCATGTTACCCGTACCCACTTATTTACTCACCTTACGCAACAGTCATTGATTAATTCATAAAAATCAGTATCTTTTGTCA
>JBMLTO010000034.1:0-12891 GCA_049239925.1 Legionella sp.
TCAAGAACAGATCAAAATATTAATGCTTCAAGCCGTATGAGCTAAGTGCGAAACTTGTGTAATCAACAAAGAATAGCTTTTGGAATGAGATATCCACTTTTTGACATGCTATAGTATTAGAAACATTATAAAATTAATTACCAGGATAGTTATGGCTAAATTTATATACCTTTATCTTCTACTAGCAATACTATGTGGATGCGGTCAAAAAGGACCACTTTATTTACCAACTGACGCATTAACCACCTTTTCGAGGCTGACTAAATGACTATAAAGTTTACCAAAATGAATGGATTGGGTAATGATTTTATGGTTATTGATGCTGTAAAACAAACAGTAGCATTGACCACAAGGCAAATTGTTAACTTAGGAAGACGCGATATAGGCGTTGGTTTTGATCAATGCTTATTAATCGAACCTAGCGTTGACCCAACGATTGATTTTTTTTATAGAATTTTTAATGCCGATGGTCAAGAAGTTGGCCAATGTGGCAATGGGGCTCGTTGCCTGGCCCGTTTTGTTCATTATCATCAGTTAACTGATAAATTAGAGCTGATCGTATCGACTAAAACCACGAAAATGACTTTAATGCTTCATGACGATGACACAGTAACGGTTGGCATGGGTAAACCGTTATACGAGCCCATCCACATCCCACTCAATGCCAATAAGCAACAACGCTTGTACGAAATAACAACAACGCATGGTAACAATTGCCAGTTTCATGCCGTGAGTGTTGGAAACCCCCATGCAGTAATGCTTGTAAATGATATCGCTGCAGCAGCAGTCAATGAGTTAGGCAAATTTATTAGCGAACACCCCTTATTTCCTCAACATTGCAACGTCGGTTTTATGGAAATAGTTAGCCCTGGGGAAATCAATCTACGGGTTTATGAACGTGGCTGTGGGGAAACAAAAGCTTGTGGAAGCGGAGCCGTAGCAGCGGTAGCCATTGGACAATCATATCATGAGCTATTGCCACAAGTCGTTGTTAATGTAGCTGGAGGTCAATTGCACGTTAGCTGGGATGAACAAAAAGAGTCTCTCTTTCTCAGAGGCCCCGCTACATTTGTTTATGAAGGATTGATTTATAAGGACATATTAGAAAGTTAAACGCTTATCGAAGCGTATTGGATGCATTCTTGAGAAGCGCTCCACCGATAAAATAGAAGAGCGCTGAACAATGAAATACTAGCGTTTCGAATATTGTGTTGCACGTCGTGCTTTCTTCAAACCAACTTTTTTACGTTCAACACGTCTGGAGTCTCTTGTTAACAACCCTCGCGCACGTAGCTGGCGACGATAAGAATTAGGCTCAGGCTCTGAATCTTCGACCATATCTTTTTCATCATAAGCAACAAGCGCTCGCGCAATACCTAAACGGATAGCTCCGGCTTGTCCAGAAATTCCACCACCAACAACTGTAGCATAAATATCAAACTTACTGATCACATCAACGGTTTCAAGCGGCTGTCTAATTACCATACAAGATGTTTCGCGGCCAAAATAATCTTCCAAAGAACGATTATTGATTTTGATATCACCTTTACCTGGTCTTAAAAAAACACGAGCAATCGAACTCTTTCTGCGACCAGTGCCGTAGTATTGTTGCATTTCGGCCATAATACTTATTCCTCAATCTCTAGTTTCTTGGGTTGTTGGGCAACATGTGGATGTTCTGTACCAGCATAAACTTTTAATTTACGATACATTTCTCTTCCCAACGGATTTTTTGGCAACATACCTTTTACCGCACGCTCAATAATGCTAATGGGATTTTTTTGCTGAAGCTTTTCAAACGAAACAGACTTTATCCCACCAGGAAAACCTGTATGATTATAGTACATCTTTTCTTTGAATTTACGTCCAGTAACTGTTACCTTTTCTGCATTAGTAACAACTATATAATCACCAGTATCAACATGTGGTGTATATTCTGCTTTATGTTTTCCCCGTAAACGACGGGCAATTTCTGTCGCTAATCGACCCAATACAAGGCCGCTAGCATCAATTTCATACCAGTCACGCTTTACTTCATGTGTTTTGGCGCTAAATGTCTTCATTAACTAACTCCGAACCGCCCTAAAAATAAACTTTTGGTCTTGGACAGGCTATTTTATCTAAAACTCACAAAACCTACAAGTGAAAATGAAAAATTACTACATCAACAATCGATAGATCATACAATTTATAATGTAATAAAACCAGCAATCATATCAGTTAATTGCGAATGCGTAAATTTATAGCCTAAAAATCAGTTGGGATCGAGCTCGTTTTTGTGCCAGATGTGTATAGAATTCAAGAATCAGCGACGGCTTATAGACGCGAGATGAAATATCAACAGATTCAAAATAAACACCAACAAACAACAATAGCCTATAATTCTAATATAGATGATTGCTTACGGTGTATTAACAATGACAGACGAAACAAAATGGCAAACCACCTATTTCACGTACCTAACTGAGAAAGCTATCGAGACAACAAACAACAATGAAGATAAACTTAACTTTGATCCACAAGGACGAATACTAGTCACAGTTACTTTGAATGAGGACGATTATAAGACGATAGCAGCGAGAATGGCTGTTGAATTATCCTCTCCAGCAAATAAATTAACCATCAGTGAGCAAACAGGTCTTCACATCAGTGATACAACAACCATTAGCTTAGATACTAATGCTATTGGAAAATTACAAGAAAACTATTTTATACGCATAAAAAATGAGTTAGACAAAACTGTTGCCAATAACAAACAAGAAGCAGACCAAATAATCACCCTGCTTAAAGATGCACCCAAGGGTAGTATTATAGCGCTACAACAAGAATTCTCCTTCCATCTGGCTCTAACCGCCCGTATTTATGAAAATCATCACGCCTTTGCCGGAACTAAAGAAGATATGCTAGCAGCATTGGAGCAAACAACCAAAGAAGTTAATGCTTTGATTATCAAGGAATTTGCTTTGGCCTTAAAAAAGGCTTACAACGGCAAAGAACTTAGCTTAGAAATTATAAACTCAGAATTAGATAAGGCGCGCAAAAACATTTTTCCACAAGCACATGCTCTTTTTGTAACTACCCTCATTGATAAAACCGGTATAATCTTAGATGTTAATGAGGCCCAAGGCTTAAAAAACGATAAAATTGCAGAAAAAATGACGGCAACAGACAATGCCATTCTTCATCTCAATGATAACTTAGGGCTTGCCACATATATTGGTGGTAGTTCTTATACAGCCCATCACCGTCAAGAAAAAGACAAGTTCGCGCACCGCCAAATTTTAACTCATAATTATGTCAATGGTCATATCCAAACCAAGGACAACCCACGCACGCAAATCAGAACCCCCTCATTAGATCTTAAAATCGACAGGATCCAAGGAAAGGCAGCGATCGAGGACATACGATTCAAACTAAACCATATTCGTGAACATTATCACCTGGATAAAAAAATAAACCATCATCCTAAAGCATTTATCTATAATTTACACACAGCATTAAATGGTTATGCTGATAGTGAAAATCTTCAAAGCAAAGGAGCAAAAGAGATTTTGCAAGGTGCTCACGCCTATAATCAATCCCAATTAAATGAAAAACCTGACGCACCCATATTTTGTTGGATACAAAATATTTCGGTCAATGGGTTTGGCGATCACCTTGGTTATAGAAATATATTCCAATCAATGTTGCGCTATGCCACCTTATATGACAATGCATTAACCCATGAAGCGACATTAATGAGTGAAATGGCCTTAATGCACACCATTTATGGTTCGTGTGCTGCAGACATACAAGATAAAATAATCACACTCAGACATAAGTATACTGATTACCTGAAAAGCGAAAATAGACCGGATTATTTTTCACAATCACGAGAAGGACAGGATTGCATTGAAGCCATTCGTGAGATTAAACAGGCGCTGAGGAAAGATAACAGCAAGCCAGAAGAAAATGTCGATTTGTCTAAGCTAGCTGTCCATGCATTAAAAAAACTGAGTGCCTATGACTATCATTGCACACATGATTATGCAAAATTAGTACAAACTTTATCTGTTTTTGTAGAAGAAGCATCTATTAGTGGTTGCAAAAGTGGCAATGAACGAGCACAAGCCATTAATGGGCGCGTTGCTATATTAGATACATTAGCCAATAATCGATCCCAACTAAATGATGATGGTCGACACATAATCATTAGCTTAAACAAGCTAGCACAAGCAAATGATGACAAAACAATAGACGAGTGTGTCCAGAAATTAAATTATTCTCTTGACAAAGCTTATAATCGACATGGCCTACAATCTGCAGCATCAATGATTAGTTTGGTCGATCAGGGAGCTCCCTCCAAATTAGAAGCCAAAGGAATTATTCCCAACACCAATTTTGCAGAAGCCAAACAACATATTATGTCAAACTTGAAACAAGCAGGGGCAAAAGAAATGCAAGCCCATAAACAGTTACCTACCATGATGATAAAAGCCTGGAAAAAAAACCAACAACCTAATAGAACCCCGGAACAGCAAAAAATAGTCGATGGTTTAATCACTCAGATTGGCAACTATGGCACGCTTAACGACTCAATTGCCAACAAAATACTTAAAGATGATAGGATAAAAAACATTTTCTATCATGAGGTTACGAAATACCAAGAGACCCATATCGGTAAAGATCCCAATCATCACCGCATTAAATTCATTAACTACTTGTTTTCTAAAAAAATTCAAAACAAACTTGGACTTGATCTAACAAAAAAAAATGAATTGATTGCATCAAATAACCCTGCAGCAGCTGCTATTGATATGGAAACTCTACTAGATAGACAAGGCGTTCAACTCTACTCGGCAGCTCTAAAAGAAGAGCGCTATAGTAAAGAATTTATGAACGCAACGTTGCATGCATCCACTATGCACTATCAAGGTGCTAAATGGGAAAAAAGACTGGCCATACCGATTGGAGGACCATCATCTTCTGGAAAATCATACGCAACTAAAGCTATCCTTAAAAAAGCCAAAGCATTCATGCCTTGCAATAAAACAAATATGGAGGGCAATTATGTTGTATCGATTGACGGGGGTATTGCGCGAGAAACCTCACAAATACGTAAATTAGTGATTCAGCATGCGATGTCAAAAAACTACACAGGCATTAATGATTTACAAGATATTAGTAATAGCGTACTGAAAAACGTCAAAAAAAATATAGAAAAAACAATCATGGCAACCACCGATATAAGTATGGTCATTCCAGAAACATTTTCGAAACCTGCTGCAAGCAAAAAACTAATGCAGTCATTAAATGAGCTACCCAATACTGAAGTTATGTTTGCGCGAGTGGATAGTAAAGACAAACATTTTGCTGCTACAGTAAAATTTAATGGTGATAACCGCGCATTTAGTGCTCAAGAACAGTGGGACGGTAACTATAATCTAAACTTAGATAAAAAATACCTACCTGAATCGAAAAAATATTATGCTGGGCCATTCAACTTATTCTTTAACGAAGGAAAATCTAACTCGGAAGATGCTGAAGCCAAACACCAAGGTATTGCGTTTATTCTTGACTATGAGTTAGGACTCTATCAATGTATTGATGGTGAGTGGAAACAAGCTAGAGATTCTGCCCCTGGTGTCAAATGCTTTTCAAAAAGAATTGTCAGAGCGTGGCAACAACGTGACCCCAATCAAGATCCGCGCACACTGGAGGAGTTTAGTAGAGCTGAACAAGGACAATTGGATGCCATTATTAAAACACCTCAACAACTCAGTCTTGAAAAGACAACGACTAAGTTAGTTCGCCATCTAAACAAGGCAAACATTAATCATATTGAAATTAATAAGATTATTAAAAATATTCAAAAACTCAACTACTGGTGGGATAAAGAACAATGGGTTAAATATCAAACCGAAATAGGTCGTCTACAACAAGCGATTGTTGGTTTATTGCCTACTTTAACCCTACCGCCATTTACCAACAAAATAATCGATGATTTGCATACGATTTATGAAGTAGAATTGGTAGCTATTCGACGCAATGTGCCAGATGCAAGCAAGATAAAACCGGTAAACCTTGAACCGATTAAGCTGGCAAAAAATGAATTTATCATTGCGAAGGAATCCATATCAAATTTTACGCATGAAATAATTAATGCGAACGATGCTCAATTGCATATTCCTGAACATAAAATAGCAGATAATTCAAACTGTAACGCTGAATTTAAAAATAAACAACACCCAGAATTTAATGGATTAATGCTTAAAGACAACCAGGCTATTCGTTCAACCTTACGCTTTGATGATGATAAATGTGGTATTTTGCTACAAGACGCCCGGGGTAAAATCTCTGATTTATCTCAAGGTCAATTAAATGGTTACGAACAAACCATCGTTGCTCTTGAACAGGCACAAAGATTATTGAGTAATTGGCGACCAGGGAATAATACACTGATCATCAACGGTGATAAGCCAGAAGCCACCAATAAACTTTATGCAGCTTTACTGATGATTAAAAAAGCAGATCCCGATTTAAACAAGATCCAAATTCAATCTCACGCACGAGACTGTACCGGCCCAACAACTATCCCAACACGAAGCAAACAACAACTAGGTAATCATGAAGAACAATTCATAAAAAAACATCTTTCTGCCGTTACCCCCGATCTACTTGAAACCTATATAGATGCGACAATTGCTTTAAAACGAAGTTTTAATTCTAATCACTATAAACATCGGTTAGAAACAATGAAATTATCAGATGAGAGAGAACTGGCAGATGATCAAAAAATGAAACTATAGGCAGTTAGGCTTACACATACCAATTTAGATCCGTGATAGAATAACATCATCACTTATGCTATTATCGCTAAGGTTTGTTGACAATTTATCTCCCGCCTGGATGCCCAACTTTTTCGCGGCATCCAGGAAATGGCCACGTTCAAGATGAACTTGATTCATTGCCCTAATCTGTTGACTAATAATAGAAAAATCAGATTAGAAAAAAACCATACGCCCCAATTATCATACAGAAGATGAACTCTAAAACTGGGAATGCTGATATTGATTGGGGTTTATATAACTATCGTCATCTCGTTGAAAACGTACTGGCGCGACTTCAACATTTTCGAGCGATTGCAACAAGATACGATCAGTTGAAGAGACATTATGCGTCAATGCTCACAATAGCTTGTTCCTATATTTGGCTACCCCTGTCATCATTGAAATTTGATGATATCATCGCATCGAGTCCAATACTCTGATGAAAACAAGGAAGCAAAATGAAATCATGTTATTTCTATATGATGGCAGACAAGCGAAATGGCACACGATAGACGGGCTCAACATCCAAAAACGAGTCTGGGAGCATAACAATATGATTCAGGCGAGAGAATAAATTGTCAACAAGCCCTAGCAATAGCTCGACAAAAGACCTATTAGCACCCCATGCTATGTTGTCCCATCAAATGAGAACTCAATTAAGGCATGGTGCGACAAATACAAACAATGGTCGAGTTGAATAGTCCCTTGATGGGACAATCAGTGTCATGAAGATAGAGCCCCAAGATAGCACAAGATTGCGGATAGTTCTTTGAGAAAATGATTCTGATTAAAACGACGAATGAATCACAGCATGGCCGATTATGTTTTTTTCACACACAACTAGACCATCTTATCGGATAACAACGGTCGATGAACTTATCCACGTTGTTAATTTATTGACCCCTCAGGGTTGCTATCGCCTATTGCCTCTCGTTCAAGATCAACTGCCTGATATCATTTACGCTGGTAAAAAACTTAATGCCATAAACTCAGCAACGAAATGTCAAATGCTTTGCAAGGCTGTTGCCAACCAATTATCAAACATCATTCATGATATAGATGACTTATATGCAGTACTGCACATCGCTGATGATGAACTCAAAGCTAATATTATTCATAACGTTTTTGATAAATTAATAACCATTATTCAAAAAGCAAATGATTTAAATAAGATAATCGATTTTCTTCCTGTCAATACATATGAGGCTATCGGGAAACAAATCATTGAACAACGACCCGATATGATTCAGAAACTCGATGATTTAACCTTAGTACTTCGTATCGTTCCCCAAGCCCTAAGAACACAAACTATTGATATTATTTTTATCAAATTGCCAACATTCATTAAAACAGGGGAAAACCTTAATCAAGTCATACAATATCTTCCATTTGACTACAAACGAAAGGTATATGAGGCATTAAACGAATTTCCATTACCCAATATGGTTGATTTGCATGATTTAACCTATTTATTACAGCTCGCCGCACCAGAAAAGACTACAGACATCATTCATCAAATTGTACGCCACCTAACGACCAGCGAAGAACTTAACCAAGTGCTATCCTATCTATCCGAAGAGAAATCTATGCTCGTTTGTAGCACCATCACTGAGTTAAAACGAATCAATCATGCAGTCGTATTATCCCAATGGTTGCATGCATTGACCGATCATCAACAACGACTACTTCTAACTGCATTCAACACATCCCTTGCGATGATGATTGATAGTACATCCGATGTAAACCTAGTAATTTGCGGATTAAGTACTGAAAACTGCAACTATATCTTAACAAATATTGCACCTAAGCTAGCCGTTCTGATTAGACATATTGGCGACATTCATTCGCTATTTCAATTATTACCTTATAAATTACAAGTGCAGGTTTATTCCATAGTGGACAAACAGGTAATCGCAATGATTAGAACCGCAATAGATTTTGAACGCTTTATTATGACTATTGATATTAACCTAAGAGCTATGTTTTGTGCTAGCATACAAGAACACCTAACAACCTTGATCAAGACCATTAATGATTTAAAAAAAATAACACCCTTCTTGCAAAACAACCAAAAGTCTTTTATTTATAACAACATAACACTTATTGAAATTGAAACGTGCTTCCCTTTGGCACCTAAACAATTAAAAAGCCAATTCATTGCTTGCTTGGATAACGGAAGGAATAATGCAGCCACCCCATACAACCTTGCAGAAATTTTTAATAAACTTTATTCATACTGTAACGATAAAAATGAATGTAGCCTGGCTCTCAGCAAACTTCCCCCTGCTTGGCTAATCAAAATTTATAAGGCAAAACTACCAGACATAAAACCTGAAAATCCTAGTTATTCGATGATAAAATTGAATATTTTTTCTCTTAACAGATGCCCAAAAATCAACTCTCATCAGGCAGATAAAAGGAACGACGATAGTATTTTTTCTACGAAGAAAACCATATTTTTGTCCGAGAAATTACCGATTGCACCACAATCCCTTATACACATAAAACAACGCATTCTTGACGAATTAAAAATAAAAATTGAAAGTACTAATAGCCTTGGCCAGTTAAGTCAATTAACAACCGCATTCATGCAGTCAGATAAATACCGCCAACTAGGCATACATCAGCAAGATGGACTTGCTAAACGGTTGAACTTGGATACATCTTCAATTAAAACATTTAAGCAATTAATCGATAACCAAAAAAAAATGATCCACCATCGCTATCTCATAGCTCGAAGCTTATGCAATACAGTCAGGACTGGCGAAAAAAATCGGGCCTATCAAACTGTTAAAAAGAGCGGATCCAACCCAGTCTCAAACTCAAAAGGCTGATCCATATTTAAAAATTTCATCGTTGTTGGTTTTTTAAAAAAGAAATTTTGAATAGACTGCCGAAGACCAGGTGATAAGTCAAAACTATAATCATTTGTCCTGCGCATAGCAGCAACTTGTTTAAAAGACAAACGATACTCTTTACTATGATGTTCTATAGCATATGGCTTATCCAATAATTGAACTAAATATGCCTTGGCATCCATAGCTTCATCAGCGCTATTCTCAGCCAATGTTAACTCTTTTGTTATTTGAGCTAAAATATTTTGCAATACGTTTGCTTTTTCTAAAGCAGAAGGCGACGCAATTAAATTTAATCGAATAATACTATCCATACAATTTTGTAACAATGTCTTCATACTAATGGTGGTTTCAGAGGTCAAATACTCTTTTTGAGAAAACATAAAATTGAGCTGGCTATAGATGGAAACCAAATTATCCCATACCCTAGACACGCAAGACACTAATTGCCAAGCTCCAACCAAGACATTATGAAAAAGAATAAATATTATACGCCAGGGGAAAGTCAATAAGCAGTAAGGGAGGTTGATTAATATAGCAAGACCCTTATCTTGATCTAGGTTAGATAATTGTATCATAAAGCGAAAAGCCATCGATAGATAGAACCAACAGCGATAGAAAGAGTATTGTGACGATAGATTCACCAGGTATACATAAGACAATATGCCTAATGAGAACCAAATTGTGAAGCCAAAGAGAATTTTTAAATTTTTAATCAATAAATTACAAATACTCTCTAGCAAGGATATAAATAGTTTATAAAGATGATAAAAACTGCTTGATTTGCATTTATCTTGATATTTTTGGTAAATAAAAAACTCATACCAACTATTACAATGAGCTACATTATATATCAATTGAAAAAATTCATCGTTTTGATCAAGAATACTCAGATAAATCGTCGCTTTTTTCTTAATCGATAAGTAATCGTCTTTCTCACTATTCACGGCTAATAGTCGCTGGATCGTACTGGATAATTCCTTTAAATTACCGAACGGCCAATAAGGCAACGATGCTTTAACACAATCACGTCGGTAATTATTAACGATAATTAATGCATTAGGGGATAACGCATGCGAACATTTGATAACCTCATTGACACTTAAAACATTTTTGGTCAACAAGCTATACCATAATCGATACAGAGTTGGATTTTGCTCGGCTAAATTTATATCCGTAGATGTGCCAGAAATCGCTCTCATGGTACGGTTAAGTACAACATCTTGTTGATATAAATTAAATTCTTCCTCTTCAATTTTTATATTTTCATTATCAAACTGCTGTTTTAACTGTTCAGGTAGGTTAAAATAAATAAATTTATTGCCTTGGATTGCTCTTTTAGCAATATCAATATCTAATTTCAAGTGATCTGGTAGGTTTACATATGATTGTGGATGTCGAAGAATAAAATTGAGTATTAATTGTTTATTGTTCTTGGCTTCATCAGAGAGCTTTTCATAAAAAGAAGGATGCTCCACCAGTATATGAGACAAATACGTTATCGATAGATGGGTAAGAGTATCGTTTGGCTCACTTAACCCCCTGATTAATATCTCATTAAAAGCATTTATAGCCTGTTCAGAAAACGCCATATTCTTAAATATAGCTAAGGGCATTACGTTCCAAAGTACAGGATTTTCTTTTAAATACCACAAAATGGCAGCAGGTACTTTGCATATGAGATGCTGAAATTCTGCCAACTGCTCGCTGACTTTATTCTTGCCTAATAAGTTTATGCGTTGAACCGCTCGACTCAACGCCGCAAGTAAACGTAAATCAGTATTTGATAGCTCACTCGCCTGAGCAAGCTTTTTAAAGATAGTATCGATGCTATCAGTCTGATTAATATGAATGATATATTGCTCTTGGACAAGCTTTTGATAGATCAAGTTATACAGTCTGCTATAAAATATTTTTTTATCATGTAATAAAATTGAGCCATCTAGCTTCTCTTCATCGACAGTCATTAACTGATAAACGATTAGCTCAGAATTAGGATTAGGATTAGCTTCAATATACTTAAAACCCAAGTGTTCTTCTATCAAATTTACAAATACTGCACCTTGGTCGCCTGGAATGTATAAACCATGATTATTGGACCACTGTGGTTGTTCGGTACTATCGAGCCTGGCAACTTCTGCCATTAAATGCTCCGTAAGAAGATCAACCATAGAATATTTATACTTTATGGTCGCTAATGGGTAATGTTGATTAAAATAATCAGTAATGCTATCTGCCTCCTGATTCGTTCTATATACATCAACAAGCTGTTGTTCTATGCTTATCCCTAAATTTTTTTCAGCTGCTAGCTCTAACATCATATTTAAGGTATGAACACTACGACTTTCTGCGACATGGTACTGACTATTATATTGAACATGCATCATTGCGACTAAATTATAGCGCTGCTTATATAAACAACTAGCAACCCAATTTTGGATATCCTTGCGATATAATTGGATTATTCGCTCAAAACGAGTTATCAACCCTGTTTCACAAATAAAATTAACCTCTGCAATCGATTTATGTATACATTCTTTATCAGAGTCTGTGATTGCAAATTTAGAGTTGGTGGTTTCTAATAAAAAACAGAAATCCTCAAAATAATGTACACAGCTATCCAACGACAAGTTGGTATTGGTTGGTGTCGTGCTTTCACGCGTTTTTTTAAAAAATTCTAGTTGTTGAGCCACAATTGGGGCTATTTGGCTATATTTGTTAATAAGAATAGTCCATTTTTCTAAAACTGACTTATTAGCGTAATGATTATCTATACCCAGAAGGTAATTATTTTTTTCTACGATATAATCTTCAAGTGAGACTAGTTGATAAATTTTAGTTGTGGTTAGCATCGAATTTGAGGCTGGCTTTCAGTATGAATCTGTAATATATCTTATTATGGAAACCAAATGAAGTTCAGAAAACTCATTTGTTTCTTTTTTAAATTTATTTCTCATATCCCGCATCATTAATGATCTCTGCTCATGCTAAAATCGTCTTCTCTATCTGGCCCTGACTTCGATCGGCTCCCTCTCTCGCGCTAGGAGCTTTGATGGTATGATCATGCCTTTCGTGATTAGAGCTCACGGCTGTCGCATTAAAATTTAATCAATCTGTTGTAGGTTGGGCCAAGGCCTGAAGTATCTTCAGTTTTTTTAAAAATTAATGTTTAAAAAAACAAAAGGTTGCTTTTGTTAAAAAAGAGTGACAAGCATAGCAAGATGTGA
>JBMLTO010000035.1:0-32703 GCA_049239925.1 Legionella sp.
TTGCCACATAATCAATGCGGCCGTTTTTTGCCACAAACTTGAAGACAAAAACCCACAGGCGAAAATCTACCACAAGCTCATCTAAAACATAAGCTAACTGTGAATGTATTTATCTTGAGCCCGGTGCCTTAATAGGGCACGCCGGGTTCTAACGAGGGGGCTGCGAACAACTCACGAAGAACGCAGCTCTACTCTATAGTGGTCGATTACAGATGAAATTGTTTTCTGTTGCTATTTTTCCCAATAGAACAGATTTTGTTGCTACTAATGATACTTCTCGAATATGCGCTGATGACACGAAAAAAATTCGTGCCATTCTTTGGTATGTAGAGCAATTTCATCGTGAAATCAAACAATTAACAGGCGTGGATAAATGCCAATTCTGCAAACAGCGTATTCAGCGAAATCATATTGCATGCGCCATTCATGTATGGGTAAATTTAAAAAAACTCGTGTATCAAACGTCTCAAATAGTTTACAGATAAAGAAAAAACTCCTTAAAAATTACCTGATTAATGAGTTTTTCGTAAGTTCTGTCGCTATGAGTTCATGCTCTATCTTACTTTCTTGATGAGGATCCGGCTTATCGAAAAATATTCTACTAAGTAGATATCAGATCACATAATAAGTTTAATTTAAAGTCACTCTTGATCTGGCCCTGATATTTATTTTCGTGCCATTTGCAACACGGTATGATAGATTAAGATAGATTCATGTATCCATATTGACCAATAGCATGTTCTTGTATGTTTCTTCCTATGTGAGTAACTGAATTCGAATGATATTATCGAAGGGAGTTCAGCTCTTATAACAAGAAAGAAAAATAAAAGTGTGTTATGTCTATATGATGGTGGGTAAGTTTGTTCTTAATCAAGAGGTTCTGGATGCCTCAAACAAGTCGAGGCGCTTAGGGCGAGAGTAGTGGTCAATACGCCCTAGTAAGTTTTTCCAAAGTTTAGAGATCTGAATGATTAAAACAGGTATATTCTGCTTAGTTTTCATTATTGTAACTACACAAGCTTAGCTATATAAATTTACAGGAACTTTTTAAATGAGTATAAAAAATATTTTCCAACTATTAAAAAGTATGTTTCTAGGTAAAAAGTGCAAGAAAAAAATTACTGGTACGATTAAATTTTTTGATAGAAAAAAGCGTTTTGGTTTTATCATTGCAGGGACACAAGAGTATTTTTTTCATGTTGCAGCGACTAAACCAAAAGATTTTAAGGCACTACAAGATGGTGCGGCAGTAAAGTTTATTATTGTTGAAGGTAAGAAGGGTCCACAAGCAGATAATATTGAGCTTATCTAGATTAACCGTTGCAGTTGTTTTTTATAAACCTTTTTGATTTAATTGTGTTCTATCAATAGGCTGATATCGATAGTGGTCTTTTTCTGATGAGGTTTTTAAATGGAACTAATTAATACTAATCAGTCAAACATTGTTCTTCAACAGATGCTTGATTTACGTGATTATCTTCATCTGCGTATTATTGGTCAGCAGCATTTGGTTTCTCGTTTGCTCATCGCTTTACTTGCGGATGGTCATTTATTGGTGGAGGGTGCTCCAGGTTTAGCAAAGACCAGAGCGGTGAAGGAATTGGCTTACAGCGTTGAAGGTGATTTTCATCGAATACAGTTTACGCCCGATCTATTGCCTGCTGATTTAACCGGTACAGACGTATATAGACCTGATGATGGTTCATTTGTATTTCAGCCTGGTCCTATTTTTCATCATCTGTTACTAGCTGATGAAATTAACCGGGCTCCTGCTAAAGTACAATCGGCTTTGCTAGAAGCGATGGCTGAAAGACAAGTGACTATTGGCGGAAAAACATACCCATTACCCGAATTATTTTTAGTTATGGCGACCCAAAATCCAATCGAACAAGAAGGTACCTACCCTCTTCCTGAAGCTCAACTCGATCGGTTCTTAATGTATGTTAAAATTAGCTACCCAAACGCTGATATTGAACATAGTATTCTTCATTTAGCACGAAAAGAAGCATTAGCAATCGCTGCAGGTAGTCACGAACATACTGAGAAAGATTATCGACCCTCTTTATCACAACAAGTCTTGTTTACTGCTCGTACCCAAGTACTAAATGTGCACATTAGCCGATCATTAGAAGATTATTTAGTGCAACTCGTTATCTCTACACGTAATCCAGGCATTTACAGTCGTGAATTAGCTCGTTGGTTACGTTATGGTGCTAGTCCCCGAGCGACTATTGCTCTTGATCGCTGTGCAAAAGCTCATGCTTGGTTAACCGGTCGTGATTTTGTTACACCAGAAGATATTCACACGATTGCTCATGATGTGCTTAGGCATCGTATATTGCTTACTTATGAAGCTGAAGCGGAGGGAGTAACTAACGATGGATTTATTGATAAATTACTCCAATATGTGGCTCTTCCATGAGTAACTAGGTGCTATCCTAATGGTCAAAATAACCGATTAATGCAGCTTATTTCAAGCGGATATTAAACTAAATGAACAACAAAGGTGTTGTTACAGAATTAAAAGAGTTAATTGCTTTGCGGCAAGAGGCTCAACTTATTTGCAAGCCTCGTAGCAAAGGACAACGCCTTCATCGTTATGAATCACATATGCGTGGCCGAGGAATGGATATAGCTGATATACGTCATTATCAGGTGGGTGATGAAGTTCGCCATATGGAATGGCATATCACGGCTCGTACAGGTCGACCTCACGTAAAAACATATCATGAAGAACGAGAACGACCGGTAGTTATCCTCATTGATTTTAATCCATCGATGTATTTTGGTACAAGAGAGTCATTTAAATCAGTGGTGGCTGCTCGTTTAGCAGCCATATTAGCGTGGGTTGCATGTAAGTGCGGTGATCGTATTGGCGGATTGATGTTTTCACCAAGCTTTCATCAGGAGTTTACTCCTAAAGGACAGCCTTCAGCTGTATTACCTTTTTTAGCTGCCCTAAGCCGTTGTACTAAGGAGTATATGGGGGCTCACTTACTAGCAGCAAAGCCATTAAATCAATCGTTAATTCGTTTAGAGCGAGTTACTCATCCAGGAAGTATAGTTGTTTTAATCAGTGACTTTTATACCATGGATAAAGATTGTGAACAGCATTTAAATCGGCTTCGCGCTCATAATAACATCATATCATATCACATTATCGACCCTCTGGAGTTAACCGCTCCTAAACCACAACGATATCTCATAACTAACGGGGCCGATGAATTTTTCCTCGATACTACAGCAAGTAGTGTTACTCAGGCTTACCAAGATTATTGGAAACAGCGATTGTTTAATTTGCAACAGCAATTTAGGCGATTAAAAATTGAATATGAACAAGTTACAGCAACAATGGATTTGTCATTGTTAGTACGACAAACATTTCCTTGGAGTCGACATGTTTAAAAGAATAATCAATTTAGCTATTGCCATACAATTTGTGGTTTATGGTCAGATGGCGGATGCTGCTACTAGAGCAGTTAACGATTTATCTCAATTGCGTGATATACACATGCCTCAGCCTATCAGTGGATGGTCATTTTCTGGTGTGGGCTATGTTGTATTGGGACTATTATGGTCAATATTGGCTGGGATTTGCTATCTTATTCTTCGTCGTCATCGCTGGGGACGAGCAAAGCGCCAAGCATTGCGTTTATTATCCAGCTATGAAACGCAGCAACAGGATGATCCTAATCCGCAGCGTTGTTGTGCTTCTATTTCCGAGTTGTTGCGTCGTGTCGCACTTGTTTATTTTCCACGACAGCAAATTGCTGGTTTAAGGGGAAGGGATTGGTTGGATTTTTTAAATGCTAGTGGAAAAAAAATTGACTTTAATTCAGTGAGTCGGGGTCTTCTCGAGCAGCCGTATCAAGTGCAAGATCTTGAAATAAATATATCGTTACTATTTTCTACAACAAGAAGATGGATAAGGCAACGGAGAAGACCATGTTTGAGCTAGCATATCCTTGGGTATTGTTGGCATTAATACTCCCTATCATTATTCGATTATTTTTTCGACCTCTATCTGCATCAGGTTCAGCTGCGTTGATAGTTCCATTTTATAAATCGTTATATCCTGTGATTGTTAATAAAAAAAATAACGTGCTCACTCATAAAAGCAGCAATTTATTTTTTATCGTATGGACTTTAGTTGTTCTGGCATTGTCCAATCCTCGTTGGGTGGGCGAGCCTTTGCCTGCGGCCTATGATGGTCATAATATTATGCTTGCTTTAGATATATCAGCAAGCATGAAATTGACAGATATGCTTGTCAATGGCCAGTATATTTCCCGCCTTAACGTTGTTAAGCGAACAGCAGTAGACTTTGTTCAGAAGAGAACAGGAGACAAAATTGGTTTAATTCTTTTTGGTAGTGTTGCTTATTTACAGACCCCTTTGACCTATGATCATCAGAACATTATCACACGTATTGACGATGCTTCGATAGGATTAGCTGGACAAGCAACAGCTATTGGTGATGCTATCGGATTAGCTGTTAAACGTTTACAACAGGTATCTGATAAAAGCAGAATCATTATTTTACTTACCGACGGGGTTAATAACTCTGGCATCTTGACCCCACAAAAGGCTGCTGAATTAGCAAATTCTGAGCATATTCGCATATATACCATAGGTTTAGGTTTAGGCGATGATCCTCACGGTTTAACTAGTTTTTTTAGTAATGCAGCTGACTTGGATGAAGAATCGCTTAAAATCGTCGCGAATCTAACGGGTGGAAAATATTTCCGAGCAATGGATATGAAATCATTAGAGGATATTTATCAAACGATTCATCGATTGGAAACGATTAGGCAAAAAGGACAGTCTCTTCGTCCCCAAAAGGAATACTATTGTTGGCCTTTAGCGATGTCGTTTATACTTCTCATGTATTGGTTTTTTCAGCAAACGAATCGAAATAGATCGATTACCAGATTAATCTGAGTAGAATGAAACTATGATCAGTGAATTTCACTTTTTAAGGCCATTGTGGTTATTTGCATTTATCCCTCTAGGAATACTAGCAAGATTATTATTCAAACAAGCTTTGGATTCGTCTGTTTGGCAAGCTATTTGTGATCCACACTTACTACCTCATTTAATTCACCGACGAGGTCAACGTTATCGCAACTTAGCCTGTTTACTACTGGTTATTAGTGCGGGATTAATTATTTTTAGTTTAGCGGGACCAACATGGTCTCGATGGCCGGCGCCAGCGTTTAAACAAATACAACCCAGGGTAATTGTTCTAGATTTATCAACAGCAATGTTAGATCATGAGTTATCTCCAAATAGGTTAGAGCGGGCTAAGTTTAAGCTTCATGATTTATTTGTTCGAAAAAACATTGGTCAAATAGGATTGGTCGTTTATAGCGGAGAGCCGTTTGTTGTTTCACCATTAACAGATGATGCGCAAACCATTGATGCCTTATTAGCTTCTTTGACCACTGACATTATGCCAGTGGATGGTTACAATCTAACAATGGCTTTGAAAGAAGGACAAAAATTAATTAAACAAGCTGGTTTTCATCAAGGTGATATTTTGGTTGTTAGTTCGCAGCAACCTTCACCAGACGCGATAGTGGAAGCAGCTTCATTAGCAGATGATAATATATATAGCTCAATATTATTTGTTTCAGCCAAGACTGTATTAAGTCAAACGATAAATGATTTTGCAAAGGCAGGTCAGGGAATAGCACTTTCTTTAAGTAGCCGATCGGACGATATTGACCAGTGGTTAGCTCTTCATAAAATGACCAAACAATTAACTAGTAATAGGCATAATCAAGTTGAAATATGGCAAGATCAAGGTCGATGGTTTGCTTTATTGGCTTTAATTATATTATGGCCAGTTTTCTGGCGAGGTTGGTTAGATAGGATATGAAAAGGCACCTAGATAGCTCATGCTATCGAATACAACGATTAAATCTAGTCATTTTTTGTTGTTTGTTAATACCCGGTTGTCTCCATGCGACTATCTTGGATAAGATTTTCTTAAGCAAAGATCAGCAGGCCCAACGAATGATGAATAAACATGATTATTTACAGGCTAAACAATTATTTAAGCGCAAAGATTGGCGAGCCGTTGCTGCTTATCGCGCAGGTCAATATGAGGACGCTGCGGCATTGTTTAAACAGCTCAATACTGCTGATGGATATTATAATCAAGGGAATGCTTTGGCTTATATGGGGCGTTATGATGAAGCAATTCGTTCTTTCAATAAGGCATTAGTAATGAATCCTAAGCATCAGGATGCATCATACAATCGTAAAATTTTGCAAGCGCTTGTTCATGAACAACAAAAAAAGGCAGTTGAGCCAAAATCAAAATCGAATGAAGAAGTACAGCATAAAAAAAATAAGCAAATAACAAAGTCGGATACGACAAAACAATCTATGCAAGAGGCTAGTTCTCAGAAGAACGATACGGCAAAAAAAGATGCTCAGATAAAAGAAAAACCAAAAGATGATCTTCAGCGGCAAAAAATAGAATTAGCTAATCAGCGTCAGCCAATAAAGCCTAAGGAAAAATCAGATCGACGTGTTCAATCAGTCGAGGAGCGAGAGCAGCAACAAGCAAAAGAACAGTGGTTGCGTTTAATTCCAGATGAACCGGGAGGATTATTGCGTGAAAAATTCTTGCGTGATTATTTGCGTAGACAACAAGGTTGGAATCAATGATGAAAGATCGGATAATTCTTTATGTATTAGTTAGTCTTTTTTCACTGTCTGTCTATGCAAGTATTACGAGTAAATTAGATCAAGCAACTGTTGCATTAGGAGAAACAGTCCATCTCACCATCACTATTGATGATTCACAAACGCAACTAGTCCCTGACTTAACTCCTTTGCAACGTGATTTTTCTATAGTGGGAAGTAAGCGTAGTATGGTTTATACGATTATTAACAATCATCCTCACTCTGTAAACGAGTGGATTATCGCACTGATTCCTAATAAAACAGGGCAATTAACGATACCAGCACTCCAGGTCGGTAACCAGCAAACTAATACTATCATATTAGAGGTTACAGAGAGGCCCCCGATGAATAAAACTATTCATAAACAGATCGCTGACAAAGATAATAAAGATGTCATACTTACAGGTGAAATCAGTCAATCTGATCCATTTGTAAATCAAAAAATTCTCTACGTTGTTAAATTATATAGCAAAAAAACTTTTATAGATGCTGACTATCAACATCCCACCATGGATCATGCATTAATTATTCCGCTTGGTAACGGGATACGTTCGCAAGAAAGCATTGATGGCAGTATCTATCATGTAGAAGAACAGCATTATGCAATTTTTCCACAAAAAAGCGGTAAACTAGAATTGCAGGGACCCGTTTTTAATGCCATTGTTTATGATACTATACCTCAACGTGTGCATTTACGCGGAAAAAATATTGAACTAACTGTAAAACCAGTTCCGGCTAGTTATGCAGGTAAGCAATGGTTGCCAGCAAAAGAAGTAGCCTTGAGCGAGCAGTATGATTATAATGAAGCTGATTTGCTGGAAGGTCGAACCATGATTCGTACAATAACTATGCAAGTAAAGTCCGTCCCTGGACAGTTATTACCTGAGTTTACCTTACCGAAAAACCCGCAATATAGCAGTTATACTGATTCACCAGTCCTAGATAATGTTATTAAGCAGCATGAGCTTATCGGTAAAAAAACTATAAAGATCACCTATCTTTTTAACAAACCAGGAAAAGTAACCATACCTGCTTTACAACTACCATGGTTTAATATCGACACAGGTCAGCAAGAGTTGGCTATGTTGCCAGCACGAGAACTCACTATAGCTACTAAGGCTTCCTTAGCAAGAACAGCGGATTCGCCACTAATGACAACTATGCCTAAAAAGAGTGTAGTAGCTATCGCACCGATGATGCATGATCAAGATTATTTGGCTTGGAGTATAGCTGGTCTATTCGCTAGTGCATGGATAGTCACTCTTATGTTGTGGTCATTTCAGTGGTGGCGCTATAGCAAAGATGATTTACGTTTGGCTCGTTTACGTTTATACAGAGCCTGCTCACAAAATGACCCCTCCCTTGCTCAAAGCGCACTTCTTTTATGGGCTCAATCATACTGGCCTGATGTCAGACTAACTAATCTTGCAGATATCGCAAAGCTAACTACTGATGATCAATTAAAAAGTCAAATCTCTCAATTAACCGCTTGTCTTTATACAGATACAACAATGACCTGGCAAGGTAAGTTGTTGTGGCACTGTATCGCACGTTTGCCGTTAAAAAAACAGACAATAAAATGCAGTGAAAGCGAGTTACCACCCATTAATCCAAGGTAATGATTACCTTAAGAGAAACAAAGAAGGAATAATTATGCGAAAACATGTTCGGTTAGTAGGGCTTATAGGATTATCGTTGTTATTAAACGGATGTTCTTTTTTTAATGTATCAACACAATCGACAGCTATAAAAAATACCACCATCAGTAGTCGTTTACCTGTATTTAATCAGCTAAATGTTAATGGCAGAATCAATTTGAGGCTAATGACCCAATCCTCAAAATCAATGGTTACTCTTCATGGCGATCCTCGTGATCTGGCAGCGGTCAAAATAAAAGTGCTCCACCATAAGCTTTTTATCCGAGTTCGTCCTAGTTACCCTCGATTTTCTCGTATAGATTTAGAGCTGACTAGTCCTTATATAAACGCGATTGAATACCACGGTAGCGGAATGATTAATGGAACTTTAACAACTAAGCTATTAGATTTGGTTGTCAACAATCAAGGTGAGACTAATTTACAAGGTACGATTGGATTGCGAAAGCTGACAGTTAATGGCAACGGTCAGTTACAAATTTCAGGGATTCGTAGCCCTCAACTATTGGCAACTATCAGTGGTGCACCTAAAATTAAATTAGCGGGAGAAGTTGCACTAACTCATCTTGAGATGAATAACAATGGTTGGTTAAGTGCTTACTGGCTAAAAAGTAAACGATTACAAGTTCGGGGGCGAAAAAAGTCCTTTATTCAGTTAGCTGGTGTTGTTGATAACCTTGATTTAGAGTTGTGGGATAAGTCCCAGTTTTACGGACGTTATTTGCGAGCAACCGAGGCGTTTGTAAAAACGCATAACCGTTCCGTCGCCAAAATTACGGCTATTGACAAACAGCATACGCTAGCTAGTGATAATAGTAGTATTCATTTTTATCATAATCCGCAGGTACACACCGATTTTATGGCATTCAATGGTGCTGTATTAGATCTGCGAGAATGGACGCTGCCTTTTATCGAGCATCAGGGCGATTGATTCTGAGCGTTCGACCATCACCTACCGCAAGGTACTATTTTTAAAAGCCCCGAAGAAAGGTTAGATATTTCGTTGATAAAACGCTACATTAAACGTTTCATTAACGGAATCAAACCCACATTCAGGTGCACTTTTGTGGCGCACCGAAACGTGAGTGAAATATGAGGGGCTCTTTGAGTCTACAAAGTTACTGCGGAATGACGACTGAATAATGGACCTGAGTTTATTTCACAGACATTAGCTGATTGGGCAAAAACTCGTGGTGTACATCTCCAATTTATTCAACCGGGTAAACCAACACAAAACTCATTTATAGAAAGATTTAATCGAACTTTTCGTGAAGAAGTATTGGATTTTTACTTATTCAAAAATTTACAGGAAGTAAGGGAAATTACTGAACAATGGTTAATTCAATACAACGAAGAGAGGTCTCATGAATCACTTGGAAACATGACGCCAAATCAGTACAAATTGAAAAATAATAAGACTGAGAGCTCTGCTAATCAATGGTACTCATTATGGGGTATTTACAATTGCTAATCGATATGAAAAAGGGTCAATTATATTGACCTCCAACCTTTCTTTCGGGCAATGGAATGATACATTCGCAGGGAATACAGCACTTACCTCTGCGATACTTGATAGAATACATCATGCACAAGTCATTCAGATTAGAGGAGACAGTTATCGATTAAAAGACAAAACTAAAGCGGGCATTATAAATAACAAATCTAATGACAGGGTGGATCACTTTTAATTTGCAGTTTATAGAGGAAATGGATCAGTTTTCAATTGCAGTTGACATATCAGTGTTGAAAACGATAAAAGGTATCTCTAATGCCAGTCTAAAGCAAAAAATGAAACAATACAGTTATGATACTCACGCCTCGACTTTAGCTATTTTTTCCAGGACCGTTCGCGAAAATTTATCACAAGCTCATCTAAAACATAAGCTAACTGTGAATGTATTTATCTTGAGCCCGGTGCCTTAATAGGGCACGCCGGGTTCTAACGAGGGGGCTGCGAACAACTCACGAAGAACGCTGCTCTACTCTATAGTCACGCATCATAACTTATCGTTTCAAGTTAGTTTAGACAGCATTTCTTGAATTTTATCCCACTTCCACAATGACACAGGTCATTTCGTCCCAGTTTCGGCGTTGGACGAATAAACGTGGTTGGAGTGTTAGACTCAAAATGGTCATGGTATCCCATATTCCACATGCTATGCAGTGAGTCTTGCTCAAGATTCAACGGCTGAGACGGTTTCTTACGGAATGCACTCATCCAAAGCATTTCTTGCTCGACGTCGTCGATTGGCAAATGAAAATGATTATTGTAAACATGCTTATTCAAGCATTCTTCTTTACTCATCGCCAGTATGTGGTTTATCCAAGCTTTATCAATATAGAATGTATCAACTTTGTTTTCTTCGAAAGCTTTATTGACTTCTTCCATAAGTTCTTCTGGATAAATATCGGAAGAAATTTTTACAAGACGCGTCACAAAATCTTCATCATCAGCTAAAGTAGAATGAAACAGTGTGTGAATATAATTAACCAACTCATCGCGTTTAAGCTTGCCTAATGCAACAAGGCCTAAAAGACTTTTTAATGCGGCATTTCGAGACCATTCATTTAGGTCCGGATTTTCAATTAATTTTTTTATCGCTACTAAATCGTCGTTGAAAGTAGAAACAATAAATCTTGCCAAAGCTTCTGTAATACAATCGCCTAATAGTTCCTCAGGCGATTCATCTGGCAATGAAGCCAGCGCAAGAATATAAGGAAATGCTTGTTTTTCTCTGAATTTTGACAATATATACAAAGAAAAAATGTAATCCATTTGACAATCATCAATCGTTTCAAAGTTCGAAATCGCATCTTTCAAAATGGACAACAAGTAAGGAGTAATCGTTTCTTTCTGTTCCAGTGCAGCGTTTAATGCTTCTTTCGGAAAGCAACCCTTAGGATCATAGAAATGATGTAGAATGTTTTCAATAGGCATAATAATTCAACTGTTCGTTAGCGCTTCTTAAATCTATATTTATCGAATGTTGTACCACGCTATTATTACACATGATGATATCTTTGCAACGCCAGTTTCCCATTTATAATCGTGCCACAGAAATTCTCAGTCGTTATTCACGTTTGTGGAAAATAGAGGAATCGTTCAGACTCAACAAGCACACGTTATCTATGCGCCCAATTTTTCATTTTAAAACAGAGCAGATCCAGGCACATATCGCCATTTGCCACATGGCCTTTGCGGTATGACGCCATCTAGAGTATATCTGTCCAACTCACGCAAAAACTCTCCCCGCAATGTATTATTGAAGAATTAATGGATGTGCAGTCATCAATTTTGCACGATGTTGCTACTGGTAAACGATATCGCTTGCCAAGCTGTTTTACACATAATGCCAGTAAGATCTACAAGGCTTTTGGCCTTGTCAGAAATCGCCAGATTAAAGCCATAATTACAAGATAATGTAGTGACTAAATTTTAAGACCCCTTTTACAATAAGGGTTATAGGCGTTTTCCCAGTTCAAAAGTGAGGAAGTCAGGAAAAACGCTGTTCTTGCTAGTTCAATCCTTATTTCATGGGAAACGGTAAATAGCTGAGGGCCGTTCGGTAATGTTTAATGATGAAAACAGCTGGAACATAAAACAACTTTTAGGGCGATCAAATGTTTCAGTTTTACTGGCAACTGATTCGGGTCAACAAAGATGGTGTCTTACTAGGTTTTATCTGAGCGCAGGCTCTTATCATCGCATTCAAGTCTATTACGATAACCTCCCGAATTCTGCCCCATAATAAATTAAAAATTGCGCATGGAGCATGGCATTTGTAACCATGGACTGACATTTAACCTATCTATGGCTGGGTTAAATGGGTTCGTCTTTCTTGCATAGTTTCAATACTATTAAGAATCGATTGATAACAGATATGATGCATAATTGGAATTTGTATTAATGGTACTCCACTATGGATGGCATAAGCAATTAAGAAACTATCTTGCCAGACTTTATTTGTCGATCGGCTCTTTGCTTTCAGCCAGAGGGCTACCCATAAAAAATGAAATAACCAATAATCTCTATTCAACTCTAACTCATGCGTCAATATTGCTGAAATCGTTTCTTCAAACCGACAGATTTTTACGCCATCCACGAAGTTGCTATATTGATTAACAATTTTGTCAATACGAGAATTTTCTAGATACCAGGACTCGGTAAAACGTTTCTTTTTTGGCCAATGCTTGGTTTTCTGTAAAGCTATATGAATAATTTCTTCAGTAAAGGGTGCGATTTGTATACTGAGTTCTTCAATCAAGCTTGTTAGCTGAATTTTATTGGGTGTAAACTGCAATCCAAGTTCTTCTTGTATTTCAAGAAGATATAAGTTCGGTACATTACCGTTGTTGATGGTTAATGCAAGAAAATGATTAGTCATCATTAATAAATAAGAAGTATCAACGATACGAAGTGCAACGCTATCATCAAAAGATTGCTTATAGTAACGCTCTACATCTTGGCCATTGATAACCGGAGTGATCCAGGCATCTTTTATACCAAAATTATGTTTATATAATAGACCACAGACGCGATTCTGTTTACCTTTTTGAATGTGAATAAGGATTCCTTGGGCTCCTGAGCCATCAATCTCGCTGGCTTTTATATGAATTTTAGCTTCTGCTGGTTGTTGATTAAGAAATAATACGCCTTTTTTACGCTGAGTTTTTATCCAATAATTAAAATGATTCTGAGCGTTATCAGGATACCAATATTTGATGACATCTAAACGGTTAAGTGATTGGGAGCTTAAAGTGATATTATTTATTAGTTGATCAAATGCTCCTACTACGATATCTCTCACTTCTTTTTGGGGGTGAAGCAAAGCTAATAAGGCTATTTCTTGTCCTTCTAGAATATTATATAAATCGACAACTAAATCAGCAAAAAAATCAGCTGGCATTGCATAACTTTGAGCGAAAAAATTTTCAGCTATCTCGAACACTGAGAGACCATTTAATTCTTGTATTAAGTCACGGATGGAATTTAAATGGGTAACCTCATCATCTTCGCCAATGTCCTCATTATTTGCTAGGGCAAAGTAGGCTTGCTTCAACTCCTCAGACAGCTCTACATGAACTTCATAAAAAGCATTTAGAATAGGTAACCAATAACTTAGCGAATGTTTATTATGGTTAATTGCTTTAGCTATTTGTGACATCAGTTGATCAAGAGTTTTAGCGGCAAGCTTATTCCCTTCTTCGCTTGCTGCTTGCAATTGTGCAATGCAGCTATCTAGCGCAAAAATACAAGAGGAGTAATAAAACCGAATATCATCGAGCTCCTGTTCATCTATCGCTTCAATTAAGCTAATTAAGTGAAGTGCAAACTGAGGTTCTTGTAGAAAATTAGTCGAATCGAACAAGTCGATATTTTCATTTTTTTCAATGGCAGTGGCTATCTTAGTAATCCACTCTTTTAAAACATCGATCGTTTCATGCATATTATTTAGGAACCTGCCTTGGTTTTCTCTGTTCGTCAATCGCAACAAAAACAAAATTACCGCTAGTTACTGGATAATGTTCTCCGGTGGCAATATTTTTAGTCCAGACTTCAACGGCTAAAGTTAATGATGTATGCCCTATTTTTATTAATTCAACGTAGCAGCTGATTAGATCACCAACGTGTACCGGTTTAAGAAAGGTCATAGACTCAATGGCCACGGTGGCTACTCGTCCGCGTGATAGACGTTTGGCAACTACCCCTGCAGCTAAATCCATTTGCGATAGCAGCCACCCCCCAAAAATATCACCATTTGCATTTGTATCGGCAGGCATTGTGACTGTTTGAATGATGATTTCACCACGAGGCTTTAGCATTAGTCAGAACCACGCTTCAGTTTAGCAAGAGCATCGGCCATAGCTGTGTTAAATAGGGTGGTTTTATGCCCCACATTCGTTTTTTTAGGAGTCCCCATTTTTTTTGTACTGGTTTGCTTTTTAAGTGGTTGAAATTTCTTTTCTGCGGATGGTATGTCTGTTTTTTCATGCGGAGCAGCTCGTTCCTCATTTATTTTCATCGTTAAACCAATTCTACGACGTTCTTTATTTATTTCGATGACCTTTACAGTGATAATATCGCCAGTTTTAACTATCTTGCGAGGATCGGTAATAAACCGATCAGTCATAGCAGAAATATGGACTAGACCATCTTGGTGAACACCTATATCTACAAAAGCACCAAAGTTAGTCACATTGCTGACAACCCCCTCTAGGACCATACCCTCGAGCAGATCATCGATATCTTCAACACCTTCTTTGAAGGTCACGGTCTTGAACTCCGGTCGTGGATCGCGGCCAGGTTTTTCTAGTTCTTGCAAAATATCCCGTATCGTTGGTAGCCCATAACACTCATCAGTATAATCAGCGGCATTGATGCTACGTAATAACTCACGATTACCTATGGCATCTTTAATCGCTATATTCTGATCTGCAAAAATTTTTTCGACTATAGGGTATGCTTCTGGATGAACGCTCGATGCATCTAATATATTATCACCATTCATGATCCGTAAGAAGCCAGCACATTGCTGGAATGTTTTTTCACCCATTCGTGCTACGAGTTTAAGTTGTTCACGCGTTTGAAATACACCATGTTGGTCACGGTATTCTACTAAGTTTTTAGCAAGGGTTTCATTAAATCCGGATACCCTATTGAGCAAAGCTGCAGAGGCAGTGTTCACATCAACACCTACCGCATTAACGCAATCTTCAACAACGCCCTCAAGACTACGAGCTAAACGCGATTGATTAACATCGTGTTGATATTGTCCAACACCAATAGACTTCGGATCAATTTTTACCAACTCAGCCAGCGGATCTTGTAATCGCCTCGCAATCGATATTGCCCCACGAATAGAGACATCAATATCAGGGAATTCTTTAGCCGCTAACTCTGATGCAGAATAAACTGACGCCCCTGCTTCACTAACGACTACTTTTGCCAAGTTTAGATCAGGATACATTTTGATGAGCTCGCTGACTAGTCGTTCTGTTTCACGTGAAGCAGTGCCATTGCCGATGCTAAATAAGTTAACATGGTATTTAACAGCTAGTTTTGCTAAAACAGCAATTGCTTGATGCCATTCATTTTGAGGGGCAAAAGGAAATACGGTCGTAAAATCGAGAAGTTTACCAGTGACATCAACAACAACTACTTTTACTCCGGTCCGTATACCTGGATCTAGGCCAATCGTTATTTGTGGGCCTGCTGGTGCCGCTAACAATAGATCTCGTAAATTAGTTGCGAATACTTTAATCGCCTCTTCATCTGCCAATTCTCGTAACGTAGTTAAGAGTTCTAATTCTAGCTTAGTCAATAGCTTGACCTTCCAAGTCATTCTCAACGTTTCTAACAACCAATCATCGGGCCGACGCTGTTGATTTGTGATATTGAAGTAATTCGCTAAGCATTTTTCACCATAGTTGAGATCATCATCTAAAACCAGCGATAGTTGTAAAGCATTTTCGCGGCGACCACGGAATAACGCTAAGGCGCGGTGAGATGGAATTTTTTTTATGGCTTCAACGTAATTAAAATAATCTGCAAATTTGCTATTAGCTGCAGGCTTATTTTTTGCTGCCGTGGATTTGATTACCGCATGTTGCCACAAATAATCGCGCATTTGACTAAGCAAATCAGCGTCTTCAGCAAATCGTTCCATGAGAATCTGCCTGGCCCCATCCAATGCTTCATCAACATTATTAATGTTTACTTCTGGATTGATAAAGTTAAGCGCATGTTCTTCAGCAATTAAGTTAGGATTTTGCCATAAATCGATTGCTAATGGCTCAAGCCCTGCTTCTTTGGCGATATGCGCTTTTGTCCGTCGCTTTGGTCGATACGGAAGATAGAGATCTTCTAAGCGGGTTTTACTGTCCGCTGAAAGTATGGCTTGTTCTAGGTCAGGGGTTAACTTGTCTTGCTCTCGGATTGTTTGTAAGACTACTGAACGACGTTCATTAAGCTCTCGCAGGTAATGTAAGCGTTCAGCTAATAAACGTAATTGAGTATCATCTAACCCATTGGTTGCTTCTTTGCGATACCTTGCAATAAATGGCACCGTGGAACCTTCATCAAGTAAGCGAATCGCCGACTCTACCTGCGAAACATTTACTTTCAGCTCTTTAGCGATGACTGCCTCAATGGTCAACGTATGTTGCGTCATTTATTTCCCCGAAAACATAAAAAATAATTCATTATATACCTGTTATAGATAGATTTGCGATACAAGTTGAGCACACTAAACTATCTAGCCATACTATGGTGATTAACAGCTCTAGCTGTTGGTCTCATTCCACTGTTACCGATTTGGCTAAATTGCGTGGCTGATCAACGTCAGTCCCTTTTGCTACAGCTACATGGTAGGCTAATAATTGCAATGGAATTGTATAGATAATAGGAGCAATCCACGAACTACAGCTGGGTACTTTGATAAGTCTGGCACTGTTTGCCTGCCATGATTGTGTTTCATCAACAAAAACAAATAATTGTCCCCCTCTTGCGCTTACTTCATGCAAATTTGATTTTAATTTGTCAAGCAATTCATCATTTGGAGCAATAGCAATGATTGGCATATTATTATCGACCAGAGCCAGTGGCCCATGTTTTAATTCACCAGCAGGGTATGCCTCTGCGTGAATATATGATAGTTCTTTTAATTTCAGTGCCCCTTCAAGCGCAACGGGATATTGCACACCCCGGCCAAGAAATAGCGTGTGAGCTTTGTTAACAAAAGCAGGCACTAAGGATTCAATGTCATTGTTCATCTGCAAGCTGCGTTCACAAATTTTGGGCAATAAGCGTAACTGTGCTAATACTTCCTGAGCTCGTTGATCCTTACATAAGGCGGTTGCTAGCATTAAAAATGCCGCCAGTTGGGTGGTAAAAGCTTTGGTTGATGCTACACCAATTTCTATACCTGCTCGGGTTAAAAGCACACAATCAGCCTCTCGTACTAAGGTGCTAGTTGCTACGTTACAAATAGCAAATGTGGCAAGGTAGTTCATGTTTTTTGCCTTGTGCAGTGCTGCCAGAGTATCAGCGGTTTCGCCCGATTGTGATACAGCAATAAATAGAGTATCGGCATTTGTAACGACGTCTCGGTAACGATATTCGCTAGCAATCTCTATTTGTGTAGACAATCCTGCAAGCGACTCTAACCAGTATTTTGCAACTAACCCTGCATGATAACTAGTGCCACAGGCTACAATATGAATATGTTTAATTTTATCGAAAATATTAGCAGCGCGATCACTAAAGCTCGCTTTCAAAACATCAAGGCTTGTAAGTCTTCCCTCGAACGTATCTTGTAATGCTTTGCCTTGTTCAAAAATTTCCTTGTGCATAAAATGGCGATAAGGACCTTTATTTATAGCATGGCTTTCATGATGTAATGCCTGTTGTTCTCTTTTAACCGGTTCATTATTCAGATCAAATAGTTGAATTTTTTCTGGCGTCAGCAGAGCACTATCTCCTTCTGCCAGATAAATAACCGACTGGGCAAACGAGCACAACGCCAAAGCATCAGATGCGATAAAATATTCATCGATACCAATGCCCACAATCAATGGACTGCCTTTGCGAATGGCAACTAATTCCTGTGGATTTTGTTGGTGCACAACCCCCAGTGAGAAAGCCCCTTCCATTTGCGCGGCGCTAGCCTGGACCGCAGGCAATAAGGATTGCATGTGTTGGAAATGATAATGGATAAGATGGGCTGCAACTTCAGTATCAGTTTCCGAGGTAAACTCATAACCAAGTTCATGCAAATAACGACGTAGATCATCATGGTTTTCAATAATACCGTTATGAACAACCGCGATTTCACCATGAGACATCTGTGGGTGGGCATTTAGCTCGCAAGGTTTGCCATGGGTAGCCCATCGGGTATGAGCTATTCCTGTATTGCCAGTAATCGCTGTTTCTAGCATTGCATCAGCAAGGGCTTGTACTTTACCTTGAATACGCAACCTTTTTAGGCGCCCACGGTTATCAATTGCAGCAATCCCTGCAGAATCATAGCCACGATACTCTAAGCGTTTTAATCCTTCCAAAAGAATTTTGCTGATTTCACGATGTGACGTAGCTCCAATTATTCCACACATGTATAACTCCTCAATTTCCCATGTATACATTGACCATCGGTTTGGCATCGGACTACATGCCGTACAAGCTTTTTAATTATGACATAATCATAGGCCAAGCAGTAAGCGTTTCTATCTCTTCACTGAAGAGCATAAGCCTTAGTCACCTTTTTTCATAATGCGAGCCCGATCTCGCTGCCATTCCCTATCTTTAATGGCATCACGTTTATCATGAGTTTTTTTCCCTTTGGCCAAACCGATGTTAATTTTTATATGCGATTTTTTCCAATACAATGACAGTGGGATTAACGTATAACCTTGACGCTCGATACTGCCAATTAACTGACTTAACTCTCGTCTACTCAGCAAGAGCTTTCTGGTTCGACTCGGATCGGGGGCCGTATGGGTTGCTGTGGTTGGTAGTGGCTGAATTTGTGATCCTAATAACCAAGCTTCTTGATTCTTAATAATGACATGTGCATCCGATAAGTTTATTTTGCCGGCTCGTAAGCTTTTTACCTCCCAGCCTTGTAATACCAATCCTGCTTCATATTCATTTTCTATAAAATAATCAAAGCGTGCTTTTTTATTGACCACTATCGTGCCATTTTGTTTGTTGATTGTTGTCATTAGCCACCTATAAGATTAGGATATCTGCATATCGTAACGGTAAAGGAGTATTTTGCAATGAATTTAGGTGATCAAGTTACATCCTTTTGTTTTAATGCAACGGGTGGTTTAAGTGCAACCATTGAAGATTATCGCGGTAAATGGGTAATTTTTTATTTTTATCCGAAAGATGCTACTCCTGGTTGTACGATGGAGGGGCAGCATTTCCGTGATCATTATCCAGAGTTTCAAGCATTAAATGCCGAGATTTTTGGCATTTCCAGAGACAGTATGACCTCTCATGAAAAATTTAAAGCCAATCAACAGTATCCGTTTGAATTAATTGTGGATAGTCAAGAGCAACTATGCAACTTATTTGATGTGATAAAAATGAAGTCAATGTATGGAAAGTTAGTCAGAGGTATTGAACGTAGTACGTTTCTGATTAACCCAACAGGCATATTGGTTCATGCTTGGCGTAAAGTGAGTGTCAAAGGACATGTAGACGAGGTATTGAGTCGCTTAACATCGTTATCTGTACAATCCTAAGTAATTTTCATGACCTTAGTGATGACTCAATTTTAGCCATTTTTTCCAGGTCCGTTCGTCCTGAGGCGCGTGCTACGCACGCTCCTCGAAGGGCTTTCTTGGCAGCTAACGAGAGCAGATAGCTCAAATAATCGATGCTTTCTTTTGAGTCTTTGTGTCAATCAAGCTGACTTTCAGACTTTGAATAATACTTATTTGACCCAATTGTTCGCCTAACGAACGCCATGACATCAAAAAAAGTCAGCGGACCTTTTTACCTCAACGAAAGAAAAAATAGTCTTGATGTTTTTTTATTTATGATCTAGCCCTTCGAGACGCGTGCGTAGCACGCGCCTCAGGACGAACGGACCTGGGAAAAATAGCTAAAGTCTAGTGATACGCTATTATCAATAAATCGGTATTGGATAGAGAATCATGGGATAAAATTAGCAATACGATAAGCCTTCTTCTAAAATCATACAGGCAAGTCTAGAAAAAATGACGATATTTGGCGGCTTAGTCATGGTTTGGCCAATACAGTAAAAGATTTAAGTCGGATGACTGGCTCTATATTTGATAGGATGAACTTATGGATAATACTAATAAAACACACAAATTATTTGTGCTTGACACCAATATTCTCATGCATGATCCCAATGCTATTTATCGCTTCGAAGAACATGATATTTACTTACCGATGGTGGTGCTTGAAGAACTGGATAATCATAAAACAGGTATTTCTGAAGTTGCCCGTAATGTTCGCCAGACAAATCGTATGCTGGTTGAGCTGATGAGTAATGCCAGCCATGCTCTGATCGTTGCTGGTATCCCCCTGTCAAATTATTCAAATAATAGACATAAAAGCAGTGGACGTTTATTTTTTCAAACGGATGAATTTGAATCGGTTCGTCCTCCTGCGTTACCCGGTCATAAAGTTGATAATACTATTTTGTCTACGGCATTAGGCTTAACGCGAAAATGCAAGGATCAGCAGGTTATCATCATTTCTAAAGATATCAATCTACGTATTAAAGCTGGAATTCTAGGTATTGCTGCGCAAGATTATTTTAACGATCAAGTGCTAGATGATGTTAAGTTGTTACACACTGGATGCCATAATTTAGATAATAGCTTTTGGGATGCTCACTCTAAAGATATGGAAGCTTGGCAAGACAAAGGCAGTACTTTCTATCGGATCCGAGGGCCACTCACCAATGATTGGAATCTAAACGATTTTATAAGTACGGATGATAATAGTTTTCAAGCATTGGTTCGTCATCGTGAGACTGACGAAGCTGTCGTGCAAATTGTTCGTGATTACACGCATGCAAAGCATGCTGTTTGGGGAGTGACCGCTCGTAATCGTGAGCAAAATTTTGCACTCAATTTGTTGATGGATCCCGAGATTGATTTCGTAACCTTGCAAGGGTCGGCAGGAACAGGTAAAACATTGCTAACGATTGCAGCAGGTTTAACACAGGTTTTAGAGCAAAAACGTTATAGTGAAATTATTATGACCCGGGTTACTATTCCTGTTGGCGAAGATATTGGCTTTCTACCGGGAACTGAAGAAGAAAAAATGACTCCATGGATGGGCGCCTTAATGGATAATCTTGAGGTTCTGCACGGATCGCAAGAAGGTGGTAGTTTTGGTCGTGCAGCAACGCAGGATTTGTTACAAAGTAAAATTAAAATTCGCTCTCTAAATTTTATGCGTGGTCGCACTTTTCTAAATCGATTTATCATCATTGATGAAGCGCAAAACTTAACATCGAAGCAGATAAAAACGCTGGTTACTCGAGCAGGCCCCGGCACAAAAATTGTTTGCTTGGGCGATATTAAACAAATCGATACGCCCTATCTAACAGAAACAACATCTGGATTAACCTTTGCGGTTGATCGATTCAAGCACTGGGAACATAGCGGCCACGTTACTTTGACACGCGGAGAACGATCAAGACTTGCATATTATGCTGCTGAACATTTATAGTACGTGCTTTAGTTCTATAGTCCGTTAAATCATATGGTTTGTTTTTGTACTAGTTCAATGGGTGATCGGACTATATTTCTCTTACATAGGATGCGCAATTTATGTCCATACAAGCGATTACTTTCGACGATGTATTACTGGTTCCCTCATACAATCACCATGAGTCAAGAAGAGTTGTTAATATCAATGTCACTGATAGATTAGCTAAACTTAGCTTAGATTTGCCCGTAATAAGTTCTAATATGGATACAATTACTGAAAGCAAGATGGCTAATTTCATGAGTAGCAAGGGAGCGATGGGGGCATTACATCGCTTTTTGACTGTTGAGGATAATATTAAAGAATTCAAAGCTTGTGTAGGAAAAGTCTTTGTTTCGATTGGTTGTGTTGCGGCTGAGTTAGAGCGAGCTGAGGCGCTACGTGATGCTGGTGCTGACTATTTTTGTGTTGACGTTGCTCATGCTCATGCCAAATACGTTGGAAAAACGCTAAAAAGTTTGCGAAAACTTTTAGGCGATCGTTGCATTATGGCTGGCAATGTTGCCACTTATGCTGGCGCTGATTACCTGGCATCTTGTGGTGCCGATATTATTAAAGCAGGTATAGGTGGGGGATCGGTATGCAGTACCCGAATTAAAACTGGCTTTGGTGTCCCCATGTTGACTTGTATCCAAGATTGCGCACGCACCGATCGATCTATCGTTGCCGATGGTGGTTTACGAACCTCAGGTGATATAGTCAAAGCATTGGCTTTTGGCGCTGATTTCGTCATGATTGGTGGTTTATTAGCCGGAACGGATCCAACACCGGGCGATGTGATTACCAAAACTGATGGAACGAAAGTAAAACAATATCGCGGCATGGCCTCTCGTGAGGCTCAGGAAGAGTTTCTTGGGCAAATGCATGAATGGAAAACTGCTGAGGGTGTTGCCACAGAAGTTCCATACCGCAATCAACAAGATGCGATTATTGCTGATATCATTGGTGGCTTGCGTTCTGGTTTAACTTATGCTGGTTCAGATTCCATTAGTGAATTGCAGCGTAAACTAAATTATGTTTTAGTCACGCCAGCTGGTCGAATCGAAAGTCTACCACACAAACTGATGGATATTTGAGTTCTCAATTCACTTGAGGACTGCTAGTATTATTTTCATGAGTTGATTCCTGCTTTTGTTCAGCTGAAGTAGGGGTTGTTGATTGTTCAGGGTACTTATTGTTGATTTGTTGTTCTGATAATTGTCTTATATTAGTTGTTGTATCGCTCCCTGGGTGAAAATTTAAGGGGTTAGATGGTTGTGCAGGTGCGTCGATCTCCTCCGATCTATTGTTACATAACGGTTGTTCGGTATTGTCGGTATCCTGTGCGAGAAGTGGCCCAGAGCCATCCTTGGGAGTGCTACTTGCCGCTCCCATCGGAGTGGATTCATTTGTTTGTTCTTTTGGTTTTTCATTTGTTTCATTTGCGGGTGTTGTGTTTGATTTTTTTTCTTCTTGCGCTATTGGGTTATTAGTTTGTTGGCTGTCTTCTGTTTTAGGGTGGGGCTTAGGTCCATCCTTCGCAAGAAGAGAGCTCATCGTATTAACAGCCGATTTTATTGACTCTACGACTGCCTTGGCTGCATGAACCATTGTCTGGTTTACTTGAGGGTGAGGCTTGGATCCATCTTTATTTTCGGCCCTCTCTGCGGGACGTGGCTCAGGGTGAGTATTGGGTCCATCCTTCGCAAGAAGAGAGCTCATCGTATTAACAGCCGATTTTATTGACTCTACGACTGCCTTGGCTGCATGAACCATAAATTTTTTCGCTATAAGAAAGATCATCTTCTTAACAGCCGATTTTATTGACTCTACGACTGCCTTGGCTGTATGAATCATAAATTCTTTGATTGTCTGGTTTGCTTGAGGGTGAGGCTTGGATTCATCCTTCTTTTCGGTATTCTGTGCGGGAAGTGGCTGAGGGTTAGGTTGGGCTTCATCCTTCTTTTCGGTATTCTGTGCTGGAGGTGGCTCAGGGTTAGGCTCGGGTCCATCCTTCTTTTCGGTCTCTTGTGCGGGAATTGGCTGAGGGTTAGGCTTGGGGCCATCCTTCGCTAGAAGAAAGCTCATCGTATTAACAGCCGATTTTATTGACTCTACGACTGCCTTGGCTGCATGAACCATAAATTCTTTGATCTTCTGGTTTACTCGAGCATGCAATTTGTTCATTGCATTTTGCAGATCAGCGAGTATATCCATCATGGTTCTCATCCATGGATCACTGAGAGTGCTACTTGCCGCTCCAATCGGAGTGGATTTATTTGTTTGTTCTTTTGGGTTTTCATTTGTTTGATTTGCGGGTGTTGTGTTTGATTTTTTTTCTTCTTGCGCTCTTGGGTTATTAGTTTGTTGGCTGGCTTCTTTTTCTAGGGCTTCATCGTTATTTTTACGTTCGTTATTGTTAGCCTGATTTTCTTTTATCACCTGTTGTTCTGGCTGATCATCGGTTTGCTCCTTTGGTTGCTGTTTGGTTAGATCAAGTTCTGTCGCAACGTCGTTCTTGATGGACACTGGCATCGGCTGTACTGAATGATCATTATTATTGCTAGTTATATCTGACATATAGGAGTCTACCCTGCTAATTTCAATTATTATCTATAATTATAGACATCAGCATAGAAAATGCTGATTAACAGATTTTTTTATGTAAAATGATCATCGTTAAACGATCTAGCGAAGGGTAATAATGAATTGTAATGATTTTCTTTTTTTATGGCGAGGTAAACGCTTAGCATCATTAGCAGACCATCAAATTCATCTGTTAAATGCTATCGATATAAGGCGCAGAGACAATGGTAGAGCTCTTTTACTGTTACATGGTTTTTCTTCTTCTCCAGCAGTTTATCGTGAATTGATACCTGCTTTAACAAGCTATGATGCTTTATGTTGCCCAAAATTGCCAGGCCATGCCGATAGTTTAAGTTCTTTTGCTAAAACTCATGCCACCGATTGGATCGACGTTGCTAACAATGCTTGCGCTGAGTTACTCGAATCTTATGAGGAAGTTGATGTGATGGGGTTATCGCTAGGAGGTGTTTTAGCGTGTCAACTAGCCCACCGATTTAGATTACATCGCCTGTATCTTCTTGCACCCGCATTGGATTTGCGTTTACCGATTGGTCCAGTTTTAAATTGTATTTTATTTCTACATAAGTTGGGTTTCAAGGTGGTACGTAATCGAGCTGGAAATTTATGTTCTGCCCAGTTTCCTGAACTAGCCTATCGACAGTTACCTGTTTCGGCCATTATCGAAGTATTACAATACATCAAAGATTACGAGTGGTCAGCTCCAGATTGCCCTGTTGATCTCTTCTTAGGTCATCACGATGATGTGGTTGATTCGATGAAAGTTGCTGCTCGCTTTTCTAAAATATCAAATACTTGCATTCATTGGTTGCCGGAGTCTGCACATCTGATTTGTCTAGATAATAATCGTCAACAAATCATCGATTGTGTGATAAAAAACAACCAAAAAAATTAAAGGTAAACAATTTTTATTTACCTTTTAAGTTTTTCGATACTTTCTTCTTTTGTTGATCGTAAGGTGAGCTTTTTTGCTGGGTAATGCGTGCTCCTGCCTTGTTCAAGCCAACATAGACGTTTAAACTATCCTTCTATTTCAACAGTACCTTTTTGTGAAAATAAATATTCATGACCGATATAATTGAGCGCAAACCACTAACTGAATTTACTGAAAAAGCTTATTTAGACTATTCAATGTACGTTATTCTTGATCGAGCATTACCCCATATCGCTGATGGTTTCAAGCCTGTGCAAAGGCGTATTATTTATGCCATGTCAGAACTAGGGCTAAAGGCAAGTGCTAAATATAAGAAATCAGCTCGAACGGTGGGTGATGTCTTAGGTAAATTTCATCCTCATGGCGATCAAGCCTGCTATGAAGCGATGGTCCTGATGGCCCAATCTTTTTCTTATCGTTATCCATTTGTTGATGGTCAAGGTAACTGGGGATCTCCTGATGATCCAAAGTCATTTGCGGCAATGCGCTATACGGAAGCACGATTATCATTATACGCGGATACGTTATTGGCAGAATTACAGCATGGTACTGTTGATTGGGTTGATAATTTTGATGCCACGCTACAAGAGCCTTCGCTATTGCCTGCACGTTTACCCAATGTACTACTCAATGGGGCGATGGGTATTGCTGTTGGGATGTCTTCAGACATATTGCCACACAACCTTACGGAAGTAGCCAATGCTTGCATACACTTATTGGACTACCCGGACGCAACTTTAGCCGATATTATTCAATATATTAAAGGCCCAGATTTTCCTACTAATGCAGAAATTATTTCATCCCCTGATGCGATAGAGAATGTTTATGCTACAGGGAATGGTTCGGTTAGGTTGAGAGCTGTTTATCATCAAGAAGGACACCATATCGTTATCACTGCATTACCTTACCAAGTGTCCGGATCCAAAATCATTGAACAGATCGCGGCGCAGATGCAGCATAAAAAATTACCAATGATTGAAGATATTCGTGACGAATCGGATCATGAACATCCCACACGCCTTGTTATTGTTTTGCGTTCAAGCCGAGTTGATAGCCATAGCCTGATGTTGCATTTGTTTGCGACGACCGATCTTGAACGAAGTTATCGCGTCAATTTCAATATGATAGGCCTTGATGGTAAACCACGAGTGAAGAATTTGCTTACAATTTTACAGGAATGGTTGGTTTTTCGTTTGCTCACGGTTAAAAGGCGGCTGCAATATCGTTTAGAAAAAATACTAGATCGCTTGCATGTTCTTGAGGGGCTATTGATTGCTTTTTTAAATTTAGACGAAGTGATTGCCATTATTCGGCAGGAAGATGAGCCAAAGCCTGTATTAATAGCTAGATTTAAATTAAGTGAGCGCCAAGCTGAGGCTATATTAGAAATAAAATTGCGTCAGTTAGCAAAACTAGAAGAGTTTAAATTGCGTGCGGAAAGTGAGCAACTAGCGATTGAGCGTGATGGTATTGAACTGATATTAAGCAGCGAGAAACGCTTGCGTTGTTTAATTCGTGATGAGATGGTTGCTGATCGCGATGCTTTTGGTGATCCTCGTCGTTCCCCTATTATCGCTCGCCCAGAGTCGATGGCACTGAAGGAAGAAGACATTTTAGCTAATGAGCCAATTACTGTCGTCCTTTCGCAAAAAGGATGGATTCGTGCAGCGAAAGGTCATGACATGAATGGTCAAGACTTAAGCTACAAATCAGGGGATGAATTCAAAGCACAAACAAATGGACGTACCAATCAACAAATCATATTTTTTGATGCAGAAGGCAAAGTTTATAGCTTACCTGGCCATGTGCTGCCATCGGCCCGAGGGCAGGGAGAACCCTTAACCGGTAAGTTAAATCCAGCTGATGGTATAGGCTTCGTAGCGTTAGTGAGTGGTGAGCCTGACGAGTGGGTATTATTGGCAAATGATGCTGGATATGGTTTTATTACGCAGCTAAAGGAGCTGTATGTAAAAAATCGTAACGGTAAAAACTGCTTAAAATTGCCAGTAAATAGTCAAGTCCTTACGCCTAGGATTATTAGCGATAAAAGCAACCAGCTGGTAGTCTGTGTAACGAATACAGGACGATTATTGATGATTGCTGCACGTGAACTACCAGAGTTGAGCAGAGGAAAAGGTAGCAAGATGATCAATATTTCAAGTACCAAGGCTACTCTTCGTGAAGAATTTATGATGGATGTACGAGTTATTTCAAGTGGAGATTCTTTAACCATTCATGCTGGCAAAAGACATTTTACCCTAAAAGGGGATGATTTTATCCCTTATCAAGGTGAGCGAGGTCGTCGGGGCAATAGATTGCCTAGAGGCTTACAGAATGTTACTGGCTTATCTATTCACGCAACGCCAAAATAGAATCTTAGGTTTTGTTAACTTCAGTGAATAATGGGGCGGCAGATCTTAATCTGCCTGTTTATTTAAACTTGAAATGTCGGCTGCTGCCTGACGTATTTGTTCTTCAAGAGCGGCAATTAGCCGATTAAACTGTTGCTGTTGTTGCTGTTGTTGTTGTTGGCAGCCGATTAGCTCATGGCTAATATGCAAGGCTGCTAGCAGTAAGGCATCATATGCTTCTAACTGTTTTGCTTTTTTCTTTTGGGCGATCACTTGAGTATTCAATTTTACCGCAGCTAATTGCAAATTTTTACTTTCATTTTCTGGACATTTTATCTCATATGATTTGTTCTGTAATCGGATAGTGCATGATTTTAATGGGGTCATTTTTTATTCCTACGGCAGGTTTCAATAGCTGCAAACTAGATAACACCAGCTTATTGGTTAGATGAGTATAGACGTGGTCGTTTTCTGTTCATCATCTCAATGAATCAGTATCTGTTTTAATATCGCCTTTTATGTAATCCTAATCGTAACAACTTTGGCTTGTATGGGCAAATCAGTTATCATTCTCTATTTAATAGTTGCTAGGATTTTTTATGCCAGGTGAGTCAAAATTATTGCATTTGCCAAGTTATTCCCTTTTTATGGAAGCACTTTCTCCTTTGGCGTTGCCATTTTCTGCAAGCGAGTTGCATGGGATGTTAACCGCTTATTTGTGTGGTGGAGCGATAAAATCAGGGGAGAAATATCTACATGCACTCATGGCCAATTTGAGTGGCGATCAGAAACGTACGGCTACTCTTGCTCTATTTGGGGTTTATGCCGTGATTCAGCAACAATTAAAAAGTTTCAATTTTGATTTTCAGCTTCTTCTGCCTGATGAAGAGGAGCCTTTAAAAGTAAGAGCACAAGCGTTTAGCGAATGGTGTGCCGGATTTACTCAGACCTTCAAATTGCTGGGAATTGATCATCATGGTTTTGCCGATCAAGAAGCGAGCGATCTGTTATTACATATAAGCGAATTCATTACTCTTGACTATGAGTCGTTAGATGATCATGACGACTCTGAACGTGCATTGATGGATATCAGCGAATATACGCGCATGGGAGTCATTCACATGCATGATGATTTAGTGTCTAGCAAGCTGGATCCTACATCAGTTGCTCATTGAATATAGCTAAATTATAGTACCTAGGGAAGCGTATAGTTGCTTAGGTTGTGAGGGATAGCTGGCTCATAAAGGTGATAAATGATTAGTAAACGAGACTATCAGCAAAGAAGATTAGCGTTAGCAGCGCAATTACCGGTTGGAAGTATTGCTTTCATTCCTGCGGCATCGTTATCGCTAAGAAATGGTGATGCTCACTACCGTTTCCGTCAGGATAGTGATTTTTATTACTTAACTGGATACGATGAACCTGATGCACTGTTGGCTATTGAAGGCGGCATGGCAGCTAAAAGCTATTTATTTAATTTGCCGCGAGATCCAGTGCAAGAACAATGGACAGGTGAGCGTATAGGTCAACAAGGTGCGTGTGAACGTTTGGGTGTTGATGGTGCCTATTCTTTAACTGATCTAGATAAATATTTAGTTGAGTTGTTGGCAGATAGACAAGCTATCTATTATGTTATCGGCCGTTATCCTGTCTGGGAAAAACGTTATATGAATGCTTGGCATCAACTGCATAAGCAAAGCCGACGGGGTATCAATGCGGCAGATGCCTTTTGTAACTTGGAGCCCATTCTTAGCGAAATGCGGTTATTTAAAAGTGATGAAGAAATCTTATTCATGAAGAAAGCGGCATTAACTACTATTGCAGCTCATCGTCGCGCCATGCGTACTTGTCATAGAGTAGATTATGAATATCAGTTAGAGGCTGAGATTATTCATGAATTGACTTTATCTGGATGCCGTAATATGGCATATGATCCTATCATCGCTTCTGGTGCTAATGCTTGTGTTTTACATTATACTGCTAACAACCAGCCTTTGGTGGATGGCGATTTAATTCTAATTGATGCTGGTGGTGAATATTGTAACTATGCTGCTGATGTGACTCGTACGTATCCTCGTAATGGTCGTTTTACGGCTGAGCAGCGTTTGATTTATGATTTGGTTTTGTCTGCGCAGCAAGCGGCAATCGCTATGATTAGGCCTGGACTACCGTGGGATTGTTTACAAGCTACGATCGTTAATATTTTAACCGCTGGCTTGCTCGATCTTGGTTTGCTCAGTGGTCATGTTAACGAGTTGATTGCTACAGAAGCCTATAAACCCTTTTATATGCATCAATCGGGTCATTGGTTAGGTTTGGATGTTCATGATTGCGGTCGCTATAAAATTGATGGTCAATGGCGTTCGTTACAAGAAGGAATGGTCTTGACCGTTGAGCCTGGCCTTTATATAAAGCCTCAAATGCCGGGCGTTGACCCTCGTTGGTGGGGTATCGGTGTACGTATAGAAGATGATATTCAGGTTATTCCGGGAGGTTATCATAATTTAACAGCTGATCTTGCAACTGACATTCCTACATTGGAGGAGCTGGTACGTGGTTGATCGCACAGTAGATATTGTTATTGTTGGGGGTGGTTTAGTTGGAGCGACTCTTTTATTAGCTTTAAGTCAATCTGGTTATAGCACCTTACTTGTTGAGGAGCGTTCATACGAGCAGTACCAGGCTAATAATTTTAATGCACGTACGTTGGCATTAGCTCCAGCAAGCATTAGTATCCTAAAGACGCTATCAGTTTGGCCGCGATTGTCTGAACGTGCAACATTAATCCATAACATCCATATTTCTGAGCAAGGGCGATTTGGTTTTAGTAGGCTCGAAGGTGAGTATAATTCTCCATTGGGTGCTGTTGTTGAAATACCAGATATTTTTCAAGCCTTATACCCATTAATACCCAGTAACCAAATCATTGCTCCGGCCAAAGTCACTGCTTTTGATGCCAAACAAGGTATATTGACGATTAATGATGGTGAGCAGCAATCGACTATTCAAGCCGACCTGGTAGTTGCTGCCGACGGTGCTGATTCTTCAATGCGAGGGCTGTGTTGTTTACCCGCGACCATCAAGGATTACAATCAGCATGCAATTATTGCTAATATTGGTTTGGCAAGATCCCATAATAACTGGGCTTATGAGCGCTTTACGTCGTCTGGTCCATTGGCTTTATTGCCCATGACTGACAATCGGGCTTCGTTGGTTTGGTCTTTGCCTGCTCACGAAGCTTCATCAATGCTTGCAATCAACTCTAGAGATTTTTTGCATCGGTTACAAGCTGCTTTTGGTTATCGTTTGGGGCGTTTTACTAAAGTTGGTCACCGCAGCATATATCCTCTGCGTCAAATAATTATGCCCCAACAAGCTCAATGGCCAGTCGTGTTTATCGGTAATGCGGCTCATACATTACATCCCGTTGCTGGCCAGGGATTTAATTTGAGTTTGCGCGATGTTGCTGGGTTAGCGCAACAGATTATGTCCCACGGATTGACTCCATCCATGTTAACTAATTATACAAAATTTCGCCAAAAAGATCAGTTTTGTGTTCAAAAATTTACTGATGGTCTGGTTCAATTATTTACTAGCAGGATACCTGGTCTCTCTTTCTTGCGTGGTATTGGATTAGTCGCGTTGGATAATTCGTCTAAATTAAAAGATCTATTGGCTTATTATGCCCGAGGATATGCTGGGCAAACTCCCGATTTAGCTTGTGGTATTCCATTAATTTCGAGAGACAATCATGAATGATGAATATGATGTTGTAGTCGTAGGAGCCGGGATTGTTGGCTTGACTGCCGCAGTTGCAATGAGGCAGCGTGGTTATAGCGTTGCCATCCTTGATGCCGGTAAGATTGATGTTGATACTAGCCAGCTTGACAGGCGCGTATACGCACTAAATAAGGCGTCCGAGAATTTATTATTGCAGCTGGGGGTCTGGTCTCAATTGATGTTAACTAGGCTGTCTCCATATAGTCATATGCATGTATGGGATTCTGTCTCGGATGCCTGTATTGATTTTGATGCTCGAATCATCTCAACTAATAAATTAGGTACCATCGTTGAAGAGTCGGTGTTGAAGCAAGCCTTATTGCAGCAAGCGCAACAGCTGGATGTCAAATTACTTGCTCATTGTTCAGTTACTAAAATTGAAGAAGATACTACATTCATTACCGTAACTAGCGAAGCGGTCGTTTATCAAGCCAAATTATTGCTGATCGCTGATGGTGCTCATTCAACTTCGCGTGAATTGCTTAGAATTCCTATGGTTACTTGGCCTTATCATCAGCAAGCTTTAGTGGCTTTGGTGAAGACCGAAAAGAGCCATCAACAAACAGCCTATCAAGTATTTAACTCACTGGGTTCTCTTGCTTTTCTGCCTATGGCAGACGTTAATATATGCTCGATTGTATGGTCAACGTCTATTGCTCATGCCACTCATTTAATCAGTCAAAATAGCAATCAGTTTAATCTTGAATTGGCCAATGCATTTGCATATAAATTAGGTCAATGTGAATTGCTAGGTGAGCTACGGCAATTTACTTTATCGATGCGACAGGCAAAACAGTATGTTGGACGACGATGGTTGCTAATGGGCGATGCTGCTCACACCATTCATCCGTTAGCTGGCCTAGGCTTAAATTTAGGATTGGCCGATATAGCGGGATGGCTTGCATTGCATGATCAAGAATTATTTAGCAAGTATTCTTCGACAACACTTTTAGCCTATCAACGGCAACGTAAGTATCAAGTATGGAAAATTATTGCGTTAATGGATGTATTAAAAGCATTATTTACGAGTACATTATCTCCCGTAGCTACTATTCGTGGCATAGGGCTGACGATCTGTGATCGTTCCGACGTGTTAAAACGATTTTTTATTGATCAGGCTTCTGCTTAGTTTGTGGCAATGGTTAAGGTTCGTAATCTTTTGTAAACGCTAGATGATTAACCAGGAATTGAGCCTTTGCTAAAATTGAATACTGCACGAGTTTCGCACTTAGCTCATACGGCTTGAAGCATTAATCTTTTGATCTGTTCTTGAATCGCGCTCTTAATCACATCCCAGTTCTGTTGATAAAGGGTAATTTTGTTTGTAAGGCGCAATTTATGCTGTTGAAACCAGGCAGCAATGGCAAGAAAGATATGATTTCTCTATCATATAACCTAATTTCCCGAAAAATTATCGCTAGGTTTTGTTTTCAAGGTCAATATTTAAAC
>JBMLTO010000036.1:0-12583 GCA_049239925.1 Legionella sp.
CTTTTGTTTTTTAAACATTAATTTTTAAAAAAACTGAAGATACTTCAGGCCAAGGTCCAACCTACAACAGATTGATTAAATTTTAATGCGACACCCCTGACACGCCCTAAGATATAATTGCATTTATTAACTTCATGAGTTATAAACATTTTAAAAAAAATAATAGGTTTGTCATGCAAATTCACACGTTATCTTTCGAAGAACCGTTAGTTATCACCATTGATGGTCAGGTGGTTCAAGTAATAGCCTTTAAAACCCAAGATCCCGGCATTATTAAGTTTGGAGTAGAAGCACCCCGCTCAATAAATATACATCGTGAAGAAGTTTACCAAGCTATTATGCAAAAACAGTTGCAGCCAATGATTGAATAATCAAAATGATTGTCACAACGCGTGCGCTTGTCTTCAATGTATTGCTTTTAATAGGATTATCTTTAACTGCGTTTTCTGTTAATTCCATGATGTATCATTATCAAGGAAATAATTATTTTCCACCTGGGATGCTACTAATTTCAGTTAATTTTGTGCTGATCTACATTGGAGCATATTTGTTCTGGGGGGAAGACAGCAAACCAACACGAATAGTCAAAGAAATTTGTATATGGATTGTCATATTATCTACCTTGACCATTGCAACAAACGCAATTCAATTAACTCCATTTAAACCGATAGACAAGTATTTATCAGTTTTTGAACACAGCATCGGACTTATTAGTAATGAGAAAATCATCAGCTGGACTTATAGTCATCCTACCCTGAAACATTTTTTGCAACTTGCCTACCATTCATTGCCTTTACAAATGTGCATCATTCCCTTACTGGTTATTATCATGACACGATTTGACCTGATAAGAGAATATTACCTGCTGCTCATGATCAGTGCCGCAATAGGATTTACAGTCTATTATTTTTACCCAACCAATGCTCCTGCGAGTCTTTCAAATAGTCTTTACTATACGGTAGAACAAAAAGCTACCGCATTAAAATATTATCAAATTCATCACCATAGAGCACCTACGACTTTGGCTGGAGGCATGATAGCTTTCCCTTCATTTCACGTGATTTGGGCCTGGTTTTGTTTGTATTTGGTGAGAGAATGGTGGATAGCTGCTGCAATTTTATTACCGATCAATATAACCTTGGTAATGTCTTGTGTATTATTAGGTTGGCATCACTGTATCGATATTGTTGGGAGCATGATCATCATCGTTATATCGCATGGTATTTGCTTTTACTGCCGAGACAAGGTTTAAGTCTCGGCAGTAAAAGTTGGCCATTGTCGTCTACGCAATCGTTTTATTGCTAAAACGTTCACCATATTGACTTACTAAGCGTGCGCTTAAATCCTTGATACCTTCAGGACCTAATTGACTAGCATAATGCATAGGACCGCCCCGAAATGGTGCAAATCCACTGGCAAAAACCATTCCAGCATCTAGTAAATCATTATCAACAACAACTTGTTCATGCAAGCAATTATTTGCTTCAATGATCATACGTAATATCATCCGTTTTGCGGTATCATCAGAAGATTGAGTGGCCAGTATTTTTTGCTTGATAGGTTTACCATTCTTATAACGATAAAATCCTTCCCCACTTTTACGTCCTAATTGTCCTGCATTAACCATATTTCTTAGCTTATTAGAAATAGTTCCACCAAAGTGAGCCGTCAAGTTTTCTGCTACTGCTAAGCAAACATCAATCCCCACTGTATCAGCCATTTCCACTGGTCCCATCATCATACCGAATGATGTTGCTGCTGCATCTATTGTTTCAGCTTTAACTCCTTCATCCAGTAATTGTATACATTCCATTAGATAGGGCATCAGCACACGATTGATGAGAAAGCCTGGACTCGATTTTACGGGTAATGGCATACGGCCTATCTGTCCAACAAAAGCACAAGCACATTCACTGACTTCCGTTGCAGTCTTATCGCTGGTGACAACTTCTACTAACTCCATTTGTGAAACTGGATTGAAAAAATGTATTCCAACTAACCGCTCTGGATTATTCATCACTTCACTAATCTCATTGAGAGGGATGCTTGAGGTGTTGGTCGCTATAATAGCTGTAGCCTTCGCTACTTGCTCTACCTGTTTGATAATGGTTTGTTTTACCTGGAGGTTTTCAAATACAGCCTCAATAATCACATCAGCATTTGCTATTCCATGGCCCTTTGGATCGGGGATTAATCGATCATTGGATGCCTGAATAGGCCTAGCTTTTTTCAATTTCTTCTTAAATAAATCATTAGCACGAGCAACTGCTAAAGCAATTTTCCCGTAAGATTGATCTTGCAACGTAACTTTGATTCCTTTTAAGGCGCACCATGCAGCAATGTCGCCTCCCATAATTCCCGCCCCGATCACATGAACATGTTGTGCCTTAAAACGGCTTTTTTTGCTAAATCCTTTCATTCTCTCTTTAAGCTGAAACAAGCGAATTAAATTTTTAGCAGTTTCATGACCACTGATTAATGTTTGAACCGAGTCAGCTTCTTTTTGGTAAGCACGTTCATTATATCCGTATTCTTTTTCCCATAAGTCAATCACAGCAAATGGAGCAGGATAATTGGTTGCATTCACTTTTTTAGCAGTTTGATAACGAAAAATTTTCGCAATCATTGGTCTAAACCAAACATGATTGGTAAGTGATTGAATGAAGCTTGGTTGCCTTTTATGAGGCTGATGCGTCACATAATAGATTGCAGCTTTTTTTAATTGCCGAAGAGGAGTAACCTCGTCGACAAATCCTAATTGTTTTGCCTGCAGTGCAGGTACCGCTCGCCCAGTTAAAATAATTTGTGACAGCGCTGCAAAACCACCGATTAGTTGCGGCAACCTTACAGTCCCGCCCCACCCGGGGTGGATACCAAGCATAATTTCAGGCAAACCCAAACGGGTATCGTGATCGTCGCTCGCTATACGGTAAGTACAGGCTAGGGCAAGTTCTAAACCACCGCCTAAACAAAAACCATGAATCATCGCTACACTTGGAATATTTCGCGATAGCATTTCCAATCGTGAAAAAATAGTCTGACCTTTACGAAGAAAATCACTAGCTTTCGCTGAATTATCAAACTCAGCGAAAGCATTGACATCTGCGCCAGCAATAAAACCTTTGGATTTTGATGAGTAAATAATTAAACCACATAGCTCATTCAATTCACTTAGCGCTTGTAAACAATTGTCTAATTCATCTAACACATCGTCATTTAAACTATTAACTGAAGTATCTAGGCGATTTAGTCCAAGCCAAGCAATCTTCTCATCTACTTGTAACTGCCAGTGTTTATAATTATTCATCAATATCATCCTCTGTAACTCGTTGTAAATGCATGGCTCCGCCCTGCCCTCCACCAATACAAATCGCTGCCATTCCATGAGTGCCCTTACTTTGTTCAAGCTCCTTTAGAACATGTAGAACTATACGGGCCCCACTTGCCCCAATCGGGTGGCCAGCAGCAATGGCTCCTCCATCTTTGTTTAATTTGCTACTATCGGGGGCTCCCATTTCTGCTTTTAAGCCCAACTCGTTTTGGCAATATTCCTTATCATTCCATGCAGCTTGACAAGCTAATACTTGTCCTGCGAATGCCTCATTAATTTCCCAACAATCGAAATCATTTGGTGATAATCCCTGACGCAACATGATTGGTGTGGCGGCATGAACAGGCCCTAATCCCATTTGGGCTGGATCAAGACCAGACCACTGGGAATCAACAATTCGACCTAGCACTGGTAACTTATATTTTTTGATAGCTTCAGCACTCGCAAGTACGAGCAAACAAGCACCATCAGATATTTGTGAACTATTACCTGCGGTAACCATACCATATTTTTTATCAAAAAAAGGTTTTAGTTTGGATAGATTATCCAAAGAGGAGTCAGGTCGAAAACCGTCATCTTGTTGGTAAACACGACCATGGCTGTCAATAATGGGAGTGATTTCAGTCATACGGCCATCAGCAAAGGCTTTCGCCAAACGCAGATGACTATTGTTAGCAAATATATCCATTTGCTCTCGCGTAATATTAAACTTGTAGGCTATATTTTCAGCTGTTTGACCCATGTTTATACCGACCAATGGGTCAGTCAAACCTCGTAACAAAGCGATTACAGGAGCAAAATGTGAAGGACGTATTTGTGAAATTAGTTGTAATCGTCTTGTTATGGTCTTAGCACTAAACCAATGAGCCAACCATGCTGACATAGTTTCATTAAATAATAGTGGTGCATGGCTCATCGCCTCTGTTCCACCCGCTAAAATAAGATTACTTCGACCACTAGCTATTTGCATGGCAGCATTATCTAAAGCTTGCATTCCGGATGCACAATTGCGCATGACTGTATAAGCAGGTACTCGTGGACCGCATCCTAATCGCCAAGCAATAACTCTGGCTATATTCGCTTCATCTGGACCAGGCATTGCAGCACCGATGATGACTTCATCTAGATCAGTAGCCATAAAAGGCTGTCGATTTAATAGCGGTCGACCAGCTTCTACAGCTAAGTCAGAGCCTCTAAATGGACCTATCCCCTTTGCCTTTAAAAAAGGTGTACGATTACCATCAACCACATATACTGCTCTACCATTGATATTTGATCTTTCTTTCACCGCTGCTCCTTATAGCCATCTTATATAGAAATCCTAATTTCGCCAGAATTAAAGATAGCAGTTATCTTTAGTTTTTGGAAATCCTCTTCACTGCTTTTCCCTGTGCATAAAAAATTTATCCTGCTGGCATCAGTTATACTCACGCAATATCTGATAAATCAGATAAAGAATAGAGATTATGAGCACCTCAACGAATGGTTACTACAATGTTTTTATGATTTATTTTTAATCTATAGGTCGTGATCATATAAAAAAATTATCTCTTAAAGTATTTTTTAATTTTATCAGTGTTGACGACACCAGAATAACTGTTATACTTCACAGCTGTTGATCGGAGAGATGGCCGAGTGGTCGAAGGCGCTCCCCTGCTAAGGGAGTATGGGTCAAAAGCCCATCGAGGGTTCGAATCCCTCTCTCTCCGCCAGAGTAATGCGCCCGTAGCTCAGTTGGATAGAGTATCTGGCTACGAACCAGGGGGTCGGAGGTTCGAATCCTTCCGGGCGCACCATTATTTTTCAATTATTTTAATTAGATAAATTTTTTACTATGGCAATAAGATTTTAATACTATCAATTCTACGTTAATTTCACCTAAAATATCATAAACAGTTAAAACCGATAAACTTATTTCCCCAGTAGCTCTTTAGTGATATTAAATTTGCCATTTAATAGAAATAAATGTATCTTAGTTACTATTTAATGCAACGAGAGTAAATATGATGAAAAAAATGAAGTTGACTACGTTAGTTATTATGAGCTTATGGTGTCAGTTAGCCTCCTCAGCGAGCAATACCCTGTTAACGAACACCACAGAATTTCGCGTCGAGCTACTTTATAACCAGTCTAACACGTTAGAAAATCCTTTTTTTTGGACTATAAAAGCAAAATGTCGGATTGAAAGTGAAGTCGTAGAAAATCATTTAAGGGTTACTCTTCTAAACGGTAAAGCTACAGTAGACAATGAGGTTATGGATACTGGCGCTACATCGATACGAATATTACATCGTGATCACATTATCGATATAGCTGCTAAACCTGGTTCTAAAGTACAATTGACTAATCAAAATCCAACAAAAGAAACCATCATAGCTTATTGCGCGTCTTAAGTTTATAGCAGCCAATAAAACCGCTGCTCAAGACAACAAATATTGGTAGGTTGCAAGGCAGTGATTATTATTCAATACCGGCAACCGACACCGTTCTAATGTTTTCACGTTAGTAAGGGATGTTGACAATTATTTCATCGTTAACATGGTGATCCGATTTTTTTTGTTTAAATGGTCTTCGTTGTCCTCTAAGGCCTCGGCGTTCACTGGTTCCGGAACGGGGCGTTTGAGGGCTATGAAAAAACCGGCTTTCGGGGCCTGTTCTTCAGCAACCCTCTGCTCCTGGCCTGCTATCTCTTTTTGTTCAGCTAATGCAGCTTTCAGTCTCGCAACTTCTGCCTCAGCTTTTGCCGCTGCTGCCTCAGCTTTTGCCGCTGCTGCCTCCGCAGCTGCTCTGGCTTGCCTATCTACCAAGGATTGCGCTTCCGCTGCTATTCTTCTTTGTTCATGCTCTTGAATCTTGCTTCGATTGTAGGTGGGATTGGAAAGCAAGAGGGGTTCTAAAATGGCCTGGATGTCTTGTTTTAAGGTTTCTGGCTGAGCATGTTTATGTAAGCGTTGTTCAATAGCAATCACCGCTTGTGTTAGGGCTGGAGCATCGACGGATAAGGGATTCCAAAGTAAAAAAGCCTGCTGGGCAAATGCTTTGTCAAAATGTCTTTTTAGAATCTTGTGGATGCGAATAACCCCACGGTCTAATTCTGGATGCGGAAGCGATAGCGTCATCAGTTCTGGGGGGAGTTCCTCTTCTTCCGGAGCATGGTCTTGAACTACGTCTTTTAATTGTTTCATCGTTAACATGGTGATTTCCGAGTTTTTTTGTTTAAATGGTCTTCGTTGTCTTCTAAGGCCTCGGCGTTCACTGGTTCCGGAACAGGGCGTTTGGGGACTATGAAAAAACCGGCTTTCGGGGCCTGTTTTTCAGCAACCCTCTGCTCCTGGCCTGCTATCTCTTTTTGTTCAGCTAATGCAGCTTTCAGTCTCGCAACTTCTGCCTCAGCTTTTGCCGCTGCTGCCTCAGCTTTTGCCGCTGCTGCCTCCGCAGCTGCTCTGGCTTGCCTATCTACCAAGGATTGCGCTTCCGCTGCTATTCTTCTTTGTTCATGCTCTTGAATCTTGCTTCGATTGTAGGTGGGATTGGAAAGCAAGAGGGGTTCTAAAATGGCCTGGATGTCTTGTTTTAAGGTTTCTGGCTGAGCATGTTTATGTAAGCGTTGTTCAATAGCAATCACCGCTTGTGTTAGGGCTGGAGCATCGACGGATAAGGGATTCCAAAGTAAAAAAGCCTGCTGGGCAAATGCTTTGTCAAAATGTCTTTTTAGAATCTTGTGGATGCGAATAACCCCACGGTCTAATTCTGGATGCGGAAGCGATAGCGTCATCAGTTCTGGGGGGAGTTCCTCTTCTTCCGGAGCATGGTCTTGAACTACGTCTTTTAATTGTTTCATCGTTAACATGGTGATTTCCGAGTTTTTTTGTTTAAATGGTCTTCGTTGTCTTCTAAGGCCTCGGCGTTCACTGGTTCCGGAACAGGGCGTTTGGGGACTATGAAAAAACCGGCTTTCGGGGCCTGTTTTTCAGCAACCCTCTGCTCCTGGCCTGCTATCTCTTTTTGTTCAGCTAATGCAGCTTTCAGTCTCGCAACTTCTGCCTCAGCTTTTGCCGCTGCTGCCTCAGCTTTTGCCGCTGCTGCCTCCGCAGCTGCTCTGGCTTGCCTATCTACCAAGGCTTGCGCTTTAGCTTTCGCCTCTGCTGCCTCAGCAACTTTTCTTTGTTCTTTGGGACTTTTAGGAATGGCATCCAATAGGGTTGCTACCGATTGCCAGTCGGTTAAGGAATTGTCGGTGATGGTTTGTTCCATATTCTGACGTACGCCATAAGCAATCGTTTCATCCCAGTGTTCAAGCCATGCTTGTTGATGGCTCGTTATATATTGTGCAATGACGTCTCTATCGTTTGGAAAGTGCTCACGTAAAAGCGCGTGTAACCGCTTCAAATGATGTAATACGAGTCTTGTCTTTTGCAGATTGTTTTTTTGGTTTTCAGCAACGGCCTCTTTAGTTACCGAGCTATCGCTGTCGCTACTACTGCTTTCATGGGATTGATGCGGTGTTGCAAAAGCGGTTTGAGCATCGTCTAAGCGACGTTTTATCCTTTTTAAACGCACACCTCCTTCGTCCAAGGGCAACGTTCGAATGCTTTCTAGTGCCTCTTGAAAAGGGGCGTAAATCTTATTTTGAAACACCTTATGTTGCTCATAGATAACGTGATTGTTTTTCAAATACCAATCCCAAGCATAACGACCGATACCTATCCCATCACGGTAAATATCAACCAGCATTTCCTGTTCTCCCAGTGGGAATCGACCTATCCGCTCACCGCCTACCATGCTAAAAATTATCCCGCGATGGAGTCCCCCATCTCGTTCAAGTTGAGCTATAAAACCAGAACCAAAGCTTTTATGCTGCATAAACCATTCCAACAAACCGCCATCACTCTTCTCAATGTTGCATGCATGACAAATTAACCATAAATTGCTCAGATTATTGTAACAGATAGTGTAAAATTCGCGACTTCCTTGTACCTCAAACGGTGCGCTCGCTGGTCGACCGAATAGTCGATTGATTCCTGGTTGCTGGAGAAACTCATCGCTAAAAGTTTGATTGCCGACAATATTTAACATCTTCAAAAAACGCGTTTGCCGCTCTGTAATGTCTTTGAACGATACGGTATGGTCCATGTCACTCGCCGACAGTTGTACAAACCCTTCATGGACTAAACAAAAAATAGAGCTTATTTCCGCGGCTTCCGCTTGGTCCCCCACCTCTTGGGCTAATATAGCTTTTCCGGCAACCGTTAGCTTCGCATTCACATGTTTCTTTTTCCGAAAAGATAGCTGTGTGCGCTTGAGGGCTTCTATGCACAAGGGCGTAATCGATTCGTTTCGTCCATGGCTTGGCGCTTCAGCAGACCACGACAGTTCTTCCTGAAGTCCTTGCGCCACTAATGGCGCAACATCTTTCGTGAGGGCCATCACGGATGATGTCGATGACATTCCTTCTCCTTAACAATGACTATCAACGCTCCGATAGCGGTCATTGAGCACATAAAGTCTATCCTATGTCGATGACGATCATAAAACGCCAAGCGGAACTCTTTAGCACTATATAATATAGTAAACTCAACCCAAATAGTATTAAAATAGATCGGATCCTGGTCTTTCCTCTTTGACTTTTTCCAATTAATTAACTTTGAGTTTAATTTATAAACAAAAGTCAAAGAGGAAAGACCTGACCCCGTAACTTGCTAATGTTGTCATTAACGGGGGTGACTGGGCAGTAAATCCGCCCCGGACACATTATTCAATCTTGTCTGAAAAGCATCAAGGACGTTTCCTCACATTAATGTTCTCGTGTTGATGAAAATTCAATGGTTGGATATCTTTCTATAGCCATTGATAAATTAACTCGGGTTGGCGCAAGATAAGTTAAGGTATTGCTTCCATCCAAAGCCAGTTGATCAAAGGCCTTCATGCGAAGTTCATTCATCGCTTTGTCATCTGTAGAGTGAATCCAACGCGCGCAAGAAATATTCACTGGTTCATAAACACAATCAACTTTATACTCATGTTGTAAGCGATGTGCAACAACATCAAATTGCAAAATACCAACAGCACCCAAAATTAATTGATTACTATTTAATGGCCTAAATATCTGAGTAGCACCCTCTTCTGATAATTCAATTAACCCCTTAATTAACGCTTTATTTTTTAAGGGATCCTTAATTCTTACTAAACGAAAAAGTTCTGGTGCAAAATTTGGAATACCGGTAAATTTAAGCAGCTCGCCTTGGCTAAACGTATCACCAATACGAATGGTTCCATGATTATGCAAACCAATAATATCTCCTGCTAATGCTATGTCAGTATGGCTACGATCACCAGCCATGAATGTCAAGGCATTTGCAATTTGTAATTCTTTTCCTAAACGCAAATGATTTAACTTCATCCCTTTGCGATAAGCACCCGAACAAATGCGAACAAAAGCAATACGATCGCGATGTTTAGGATCCATATTTGCTTGGATTTTAAAAACAAAACCAGTGAAATTTGCCTCATTTGGCAAAACTGGGCGCTCTACTGTTTCGCGAGAACGAGGAGCAGGAGCATACAAAGCAAAATCATCAAGTAACTCTTTAATTCCAAAATTATTAATCGCAGAACCAAAATAAACAGGAGTTAACTGACCAGATAAATAAGCATGTAAATCAAATGCATGAGAAGCACCCTTCACTAGTTCAATTTCATCCCGCAATTCATCAGCAACCGGACCCAATAAATTATCTAGTTCAACGTTATCAAGGCCTTTAATTTGGAGAGCGTCCTGTCTCTGGGTATTTTTTCCTGGTTGATATAGATAAACTGTATCTTGATATAAATGATAAATGCCTTTGAATCGCTTTCCCATTCCTACTGGCCAAGTGATGGGCGCACAATGAATACCGAGTACCGTTTCAACTTCATCAAGTAACTCAATAGGCTCCCGACCCTCACGATCGAGTTTATTAATAAACGTCATTATTGGCGTATCTCTAAGCCGGCAAACTTCCATTAATTTAACGGTACGATCTTCGACTCCTTTGGCAACATCAATTACCATTAAGGCTGAGTCTACAGCTGTTAACGTACGGTACGTATCTTCAGAAAAGTCTTCATGACCAGGCGTATCCAATAAATTAATGACATGATCGTTATGGATAAATTGCATAACCGATGTTGTGATCGAAATCCCTCGTTCCTGCTCCATTTTCATCCAATCAGACGTAGCATGGCGAGTAGCTTTGCGACCCTTAACTGTTCCTGCTAATTGTATAGCTCCACCAAACAATAATAATTTTTCAGTTACCGTTGTCTTACCTGCATCGGGATGCGAAATAATTGCGAAGGTACGCCGCTTATTAAAATCTTGATAAAAATCAGACATATGAGCCTTGGAAGGTTTGTTATATTGGAAAAATCAATATTTTATGTGAAACCTTACTAACACACAATTTTAAACAGCAATTTATAGCAACTAATACTTATCAATGCTCAGTTTAAGCTCTATGGTCACCATTTATTGATTTAAATAAAATCACAAAACACACTTAATGATCTTTTAATATTTTTATACTACAATAAATATAAGTTAAACTTTTTATTGGGAATCGATCATGCCTACTGTAGCTGAACTACTAGAAAGGAATGCAAATCTCAACTCTAAGGCGAAACAAGAGCTTGAAGTGATCAACAATTGGTATAATGTTCAAAATAAGGTTAGTTCCTCATCAAAATTACTAGCTCCACTACAAGAAGTCTTTGTTAAGGAATATAATTTTATTAATGACATGAAACGATTAGATAATGCTCTAGATGTTATGCTTGACAAAGTTTCTACACCCAAAAATCGTCAAGTCATAAGCCAATATAAGCAAAAAATAAATACTGTATTGACCCTACATAAGGAACTTGATTTATTATCTATACTATCCGACCCACAAAAATCGAGTAGTGAAATCATTTCTTCGTTAGAAACCCATTATAAAAGTAGTACGTTCAAAAAATTTATTCAAAGTTTGATTGATTTAGAGCATACCAGACAAGATGTTGAAGAATTTTTTCAGCGGAAGAAAGATAAATTCACTAAAATTGAACAAGCAAAGATTAATGGTCAAGTTACTACGTATAACAAAATTGATATTGCCTTGGCTCGAGAGAATCAAGCAGCACAAACATTTAATGCATTTACTCTTATGCCTGCACAAAGAATTCTTAGATTTGCAATGCCACTAGAAGCAGCAGAAAGAATAGTCAATGAAAATATGCAATCCAGTCCCTCTTATGCAAGGGATAAACAAGCATTATCGAGTACTATTGAGTTGTTAAAAAAGGAAAGTGATGCATTTAATAGCCAAAAAGGTGAGCAAATAACACATCAATTAGTAGATAATACCTATAACTCGGGCCCAAAAGACGACAAAGAAATAAAAAAATTTATGCTTGATAAACTGTTATCGTACTACTTCTATAATGCATCTGACTATCCTGATGATGAACATGGCAAGCAACATCGCGTTGATGCCTTGTTAGTTCGCAGCAATATCAATGCATATTTAATACCTCTACTATTACGCACCTATTCAAACTATTTCTTTTATAATACCAAAACATCTTCGATAGATATTAAACCTAAGGATCATAACTATGGTGATATTCATGCTGCATTTGGTATCGATCTCATGAAACCGGGTGCTAGTTTATCGATTAATCTCGAACAGTTTAATCTAAAAGCTTTAAATAAACTTTATGAAAATACCCAAGATCCTCTTTGGTTAGTATTAATGAGTATTCGCAGAGTTTCAAATGCATCTACAGCAAAAGAAAATATTGCAGCATTGCTTACTTTAGCTCATGCCTATAAAAACAAAGCACTTACTAAAAAAGAAAAATATAAAGGAGCTCTTAGACTGGCTCAAGCTGCATTTCAAATTGCTGATCAATACCCTGATGTTTTAAATGACGTCAACAACGGGTTTGGTGTCACGAGTGAAATTGGACAATGGATTGTAAATAAGCACTTAGAAAATAAACAAGAGATACCTCAGATATTCTGCATAAAAAAAGTTAATTATCCTGAAGTTAACCAGCAAGAATCCAAACCAGTAGAAACTAGTATAGCGACAACTATCGTTAACTCAAGTGATCATCAAACAGAAAACGATGCTCAATCTAGCAGTACTAGTATGGCTGAGTATTCACTGACTGAACAATCGGCTAGCGAATTATCTAATCAACAATCGATTGATGATATTAACGATGAGA
>JBMLTO010000037.1:0-20428 GCA_049239925.1 Legionella sp.
GGGTGATCAACTGGGTTCATAGCTACACCACGTACAGTTGGGCGAATACCTCTCCACCTCTTAGCACCAGCTTTACCGAGAACACGCAAACTATTTTCACTGTTGCTAACAACGCCAATAACTGCTGTACATGATGACAGTACTTTACGCATTTCACCTGAGCGAAGCTTTATGGTCACATAAGCGCCTTCTTTAGCTACCACTTGACCACTACAGCCAGCACTTCTAAGCAATTGAGCACCTTTCCCAGGCTTTAACTCAACGCAATGTATAGTTGTACCCAACGGTATATTCTTTAAAGAGAGACAATTTCCCACAGCAATTGGAGAATCATCACCACTTAAGACGACATCTCCCACTTTTAATCCATCTGGCGCAATAATATATCGTCGCTCACCATCTTTGTAGACTAATAGTGCTATAAGAGCAGTTCGATTTGGATCATATTCGATACGTTCTACACGCGCTTCAATTCTTAATTTATTGCGTTTAAAATCAATTAAACGATATTGCGTGCGAACACCACCACCAATATGTCGAACTGTTATTCGTCCTAAATTATTTCTACCACCTGTTTTGCTAAGCTTTTCAACCAAAGAGCTGTGTGGCTTTCCTTTATGTATATTATTGTGTACAACTCTAACCTCACCACGTTTTCCGGGTGATGTAGGTTTGGATTTTAATAGTGCCATTGTAATCTGCCTTAGTAATCATTTGCCGTGAAATCAATGTCGAAACCTGACTGCAAAGATACGAATGCCTTCTTCCAATCACTGCGCTTACCGCTGACTTGTTTAAAACGCTTTCTTTTACCTTTCACATTGATAACAGATACACTCTTAACTTTAACATTAAACATATCTTCAACTGCATGCTTAATTTCACCTTTTGTTGCAGTTTTAAGTACTTTAAATGTAAATTGCTTATACTTTTCTGCTAAAAAAGTAGATTTTTCAGAGGTATGAGGTTCGCGCAAAACCATTAATAGCTTTTCTGCATTCATTGTAACTGCTCCTCAAGTTTTCTGACCGCTTCTTCAGTCATCAAAACCCTTTCATAACGCAATAGTATTACCGGATTCAAATTGCAGACATCAGATACATCAAAATGAATCAAATTTCTTGACGACAAATACTCATGCTCTCCTACTTCATTGGTTACCACTAAAGCACTGGTCAAACTAAGTTCATTCATTTTACTGACAAACTCTTTGGTTTTAGCGGTTGAGCATTGAAAATCACTCACTACGATTAAATTTCCAGTACGTTGAAGCTCTGAGATTATACTACGCATCGCGCGTTTGTACATTTTTTTATTGATTTTTTGAGAATAATCTCTCTTCTTAGATGCGAACGTAACACCTCCAGAGCGCCAAATAGGGCTTCTGATAGTGCCCGCTCGAGCTCTACCTGTTCCTTTTTGGTTCCAAGGCTTTTTGCCACCACCTCTAACTTCTGCACGAGTTTTTTGGGCGCTATTCCCGCTTCGTGCGTTATTCATATAAGTTGTCACGGCTTGATGGACTAAACCTTCATTAAATTCATATCCAAAAACCGAATCATTTAATTCCAATACACTATTAGTATCCTGAGTTGTAACTTGCATTATTTACCCCTCATTTGCATTTTTACTGCAGGTTTTATTTCTATTTTGGCACCTGGAGCACCTGGTATTGCTCCCTTAATCATCAGTAAATGTCGATCACTATCCACTTTTATGATTTCTAAAGATTGAATAGTACATCGAGCATTACCTAAATGACCTGCCATTTTCTTACCTTTGAAGACTTTTCCTGGACTTTGATTTTGTCCAATAGATCCTGGTACACGATGCGATCGTGAATTACCGTGGCTAGCATCCTGCGTGCGAAAGTTGTGTCGTTTTACGGTTCCAGCAAATCCTTTACCTTTAGAAAGAGCTACAACATCAACATATTGACCTTCACAAAATACTTGACCGATATCAAGTGACTGACCAGGGGTATATGGTTCAGTACTGGATAATCTAAACTCACCTACCAAATCGCCAGCATCAACTTCAAACTTAGCAAAATGCCCTGCCATTGGCTTTGTCACACGGCTCGATTTCTTACTGCCGCTTGTTAGCTGTACAGCAGTGTAGCCATCTGTTTCAATAGTCTTAATTTGTGAGACGCGATTTGGTTGTACTTCCACTACTGAAACAGGTATGGAACTACCTTCTAAAGTAAACATACGCGTCATGCCTAATTTACGGCCTAATAAACCGATAGTCATTCTAACACCTCTTATAATATCTCGTGTTAATTAGCTTAATCATCATCCAAGCTAATTTGTACTTCTACACCTGCAGCTAAGTCTAGCTTCATTAGCGCATCAACTGTTTTTTCAGTAGGGTTTACAATCACGACAAGTCGCTTATGTGTCCTGAGTTCATACTGATCTCGAGCATCTTTATTAACATGTGGTGAGGTTAACACCGTAAACTTTTCCTTTCGAATAGGCAACGGTATTGGACCACGTATTTGAGCACCAGTACGTTTAGCAGTATCAACAATTTCACGTGTTGATGAGTCTATCATTCTATGATCAAATGATTTTAGACGAATTTTTATATTTTGATTACTCATTTTTTTTACTCAATGATTTTAGCAACGACACCGGCACCGACAGTACGGCCACCCTCCCGAATAGCAAATCGCAGACCTTCGTCCATTGCGATTGGAGCATGCAAATTGATAACCATCTGCACGTTATCTCCAGGCATTACCATTTCTACACCTTCTGGTAAATCACACGTTCCGGTTACGTCTGTGGTTCTAAAATAGAACTGAGGACGGTATCCGTTAAAAAATGGAGTGTGTCTACCTCCTTCATCTTTCGATAAAACATACACTTCTGCTTCAAATTTTGTATGTGGCTTGATTGTTCCTGGCTTCGCTAGTACTTGGCCTCGCTCTACTTCATCTCGCTTCGTGCCTCTTAACAATACACCTACGTTATCCCCTGCTCGACCTTCATCTAACAGTTTACGGAACATCTCAACGCCTGTACAAGTCGTCTTAATTGTATCTCGAATCCCTACAATCTCAACTTCTTCACCTACTTTGATAATACCACTCTCTACCCGACCAGTAACCACTGTGCCTCGACCAGAAATTGAAAACACATCTTCGATTGGCAATAGAAAACTTTTGTCGATGTTTCTTACTGGCTCAGGAATATAAGAGTCCATCGTGTCAACTAATTTAACTATCGATGCTACACCTATATCACTCGTGTCACCTTCTAATGCCTTCAATGCAGAACCAACTACAATCGGTATGTCATCTCCAGGAAATTCATACATGCTTAGTAAATCTCGAACTTCCATCTCAACTAACTCTAGAAGCTCCGCATCATCTACCATATCCGCTTTGTTTAAAAATACAACAATATATGGAACCCCAACCTGTCGTGATAATAAAATGTGCTCACGAGTCTGTGGCATCGGTCCATCAGCCGCTGATACAACTAATATCGCCCCGTCCATCTGCGCTGCACCTGTAATCATATTCTTTACATAGTCAGCATGACCAGGACAGTCAACGTGAGCATAGTGTCTACCTGTAGATTCATATTCAACATGCGCCGTCGATATCGTTATACCTCTTTCTCTCTCTTCTGGCGCAGCATCAATTTGATCGTATGCCTTAGCTGTCCCACCATGTAACTTAGCCATTATTGTCGTAATCGCAGCAGTTAACGTAGTCTTACCGTGGTCTACGTGACCAATCGTTCCTACGTTTACGTGTGGCTTCTTACGCTCAAATTTTTCCTTCGCCATTTTTATACCTCGTTAACTTTTAATGTCTTTTTATAATTGCTTCAGCAACATTTGTTGGTGCTTCTGAATATTTTGCAAACTCCATAGTATAAGTTGCCCTACCCTGGGTTGCAGAACGCAAATCTGTGGAATAACCAAACATCTCTGCTAGTGGTACCTCTGCCCTTACAACTCTACCAGCGGGTGATTCATCCATGCCTTGCAACATACCTCTGCGCCGACTTAAATCACCCATTACATCACCCATATACTCTTCGGGTGTTACAACTTCTACACTCATAATTGGCTCAAGCAATACTGGATTTGCAATTAATGCACCCTGTTTGAAACCCATTGAACCAGCTATTTTAAATGCCATCTCACTAGAATCAACATCATGAAATGATCCGTCAAAGAGTGTAACTTTGACATCTACTACTGGGTATCCCGCAATTATTCCATTCTGCATTTGTTCTTGTATACCCTTATCAACCGCTGGGATGAACTCCTTAGGAATAACGCCACCTATGATAGCATTATGAAATTCATAACCTTTACCACGCTCGAGAGGCTCAATTTTCAACCAAACATGTCCATACTGACCGCGACCACCCGATTGTCGAATAAACTTGCCTTCTTGTTCAACATGTTTTTTAAGTGTCTCACGGTAGGCTACTTGAGGCTTGCCTACGTTCGCTTCAACTAAAAATTCTCGCTTCATACGATCAACAATAATTTCCAGATGTAGTTCGCCCATTCCTTCAATAATGGTTTGACCGGTCTCTTCATCTGTATGCACTCTAAACGATGGATCTTCCTGCGCCAACTTCGACAACGCTATGGACATTTTTTCTTGATCGGCTTTCGTTTTAGGCTCTACAGCAACAGCAATCACTGGCTCAGGAAAGTCCATGCGCTCAAGCGTAATAACATTATCGAGAGAACATAAAGTATCACCGGTGGTAATACTTTTTAAACCAACTGCAGCGGCAATATCACCGGCCCTAACTTCTTTAATTTCTTCACGAGAATTGGCATGCATCTGCAATAACCGACCAATTCTCTCTTTTTTATCTTTTACAGGATTATATACCGTATCTCCACATTTAAGAACGCCTGAATATACCCTAAAATAAGTTAGTGTTCCTACAAATGGGTCGGTTGCAATTTTAAATGCTAGCGCTGAAAACGATTCGTCATAGGACGTTTCCCTTTGAGCATCCACACCATTTTCATCGATACCTTTTACTGCAGGAATATCTAACGGTGACGGTAAATAATCAATAACACCATCAAGAACCGCTTGAACACCTTTATTTTTAAAAGCCGAACCACAGAAAACAGGAACAATTTGATTTGAAATGGTTTGTTTTCGTATGGCACTTTTAATTTCAAACTCAGTAAACTCAACTCCAGACAGATACTTCTCCATTAACTCATCACTAGTATCTGCTGCAACCTCAATGATGCGAGCCCTTAATGCTTCACAATCAGCTTTCATAGTAGAAGGAACATCTTGATACTCAAAGGACATTCCTTTGCTATCATCATCCCAAAATATTGCTTTCATTTTAATGAGATCAATGACGCCCTTGAAGGTCTCTTCAGAACCAATCGGCAACTGTACAATAAGTGGACTAGCACCTAAACGAACCTTAATTTGCTCAGTTACCCTGAGAAAATTAGCACCCATTCTATCCATTTTATTAACAAATACAATGCGCGGTACGCCATACTTGTCTGATTGTCTCCAAACCGTCTCAGATTGAGGCTCAACACCAGAGACCGAATCAAATACAACAATTGCACCATCTAGAACCCGCAGTGATCGCTCAACTTCAATCATAAAGTCAACATGACCAGGGGTATCAATTATATTAATCCGGTGGCGGTCATATTGCTTATCCATACCAGACCAATAGCAAGTTGTTGCAGCCGAGGTGATAGTAATACCGCGTTCTTGCTCCTGGACCATCCAATCCATAGTGGCAGCACCATCATGTACCTCTCCCATTTTGTGAGAAGTGCCAGTATAAAACAATACACGTTCAGTTGTTGTTGTTTTACCTGCATCAACATGGGCTGCTATGCCAATATTTCTGTAGAGTTCCAAGGATGTTGTCGACACAATTATATCTCTCAGTTCCACCTAAAATGAGCAAACGCCTGATTCGCTTTAGCCATTTTGTGAGTCTCTTCTCTTTTCTTGACGGCTGATCCCTTACTTTCGAAAGCATCGACTAATTCGCCGGCAAGCCTTAACATCATACCCTTTTCGCCTCTCGAACGTGCAGCCTGAACAAGCCAGCGCATGCCTAAAGCGATACTACGATCCATTCGCACTTCAACGGGAACTTGATATGTTGCACCACCCACACGTCGTGAACGAACTTCTACTGTTGGACGAACATTATTCAGAGCTTGTTCAAAATATCTTAGTACTATGGTATCTCTAGATTGAGACTGTTCAATTGAGCAAGCATCTTCATCAGTCTTTTTCAATTTTTTGACACGCTCTTCCATGACAGTTAGCGCGCCATAAATAATTTTTTCAGCAATTGATTTTTTTCCACTAACCATAAGAACATTTATAAATTTTGCTAATAATTCACTATGATGTTTTGGATCAGGTAAAATTTCTCTTTTGGGTACTTCTCTTCTTCTTGGCATGTCAACTTCCTACAATCAGATTATTTTTTATCTTTTGGTTTTTTTGTTCCATATTTGGAACGGCCTTGTTTTCGATCATTAACACCTGATGTATCTAGACTACCACGTACAGTATGGTAGCGAACACCTGGTAAATCTTTTACACGACCACCTCTAATTAAAACCACTGAGTGTTCTTGTAAATTATGTCCTTCACCACCAATATATGTTGAGACTTCAAATCCATTGGTTAGACGCACACGTGCAACTTTACGCATGGCCGAATTTGGCTTTTTAGGCGTCGTTGTGTATACACGGGTACATACCCCTCTACGTTGTGGGCAAGACTCTAGCGCAGGTACGTTGCTTTTTCTTTTAACGTCTATGCGTGGCTTTCTTACCAGCTGATTAATTGTAGCCATTTATTATTAACTCCAACTTGATCTTAAGATTGTTTTCGTATGCATAAAGAGGCCGGATTCTACAAGATCCTACTGGTGTTTGTCAAGTTGTGACAACGAACCTAACTCTTATAAATGTTCCGGCAATCTATTATTGACTATACTGCTTATTAATTTTTCTTATTGTTAATTGTTTTCTAGTCTTTGTTTTCCCCTGCATTGAGTGCCTCACTTAATGCATGCTCAACATCACTAGCTGACACCATATAGTGAGCTTGATCACTCAGCAGTGATTTAGCTCGTTTAGCCTTTCGTGATTGGTGATAAGTATACCCCGTTCCTGCTGGGATTAATCTACCTACCATCACATTTTCTTTAAGTCCGCGCAGTTCATCTGTTTTTCCACTGACGGCTGCTTCGGTAAGTACGCGTGTTGTTTCTTGGAACGAAGCTGCTGAAATAAATGATTCTGTAGCTAATGATGCCTTTGTAATTCCAAGCAAGATAGGAGTCCCATCTGCAGGCATTTTTCCTTCCGCTGTTAATTTATCATTTTCTTGCAACATAACAGTTTCTTCGACTTGTTCACCAACAAGAAATTTTGAATCTCCTGCAAATGTGATCACACGTTTCCTTAACATTTGTCTAACAATAGTCTCAATATGCTTGTCATTGATTTTTACACCTTGTAAACGATAAACATCTTGTACCTCATTGACAATATAATTTGCTAGAGCACCAACACCCAGTAAACGTAGTATATCATGTGGGTTTGGAGGTCCATCAGCTACTATTTCACCACGCTCCACATGCTCACCCTCAAATACTGATATATGGCGCCATTTTGGTATCAGTTCCTCATGCGATAGTGATTCTGATGCTGAAATAATTAATCTTCGTTTTCCTTTTGTCTCTTTTCCAAAATTAATGATACCTGAGATCTCTGCCATCACCGCTGAATCTTTAGGCTTTCGTGCTTCAAATAAATCAGCTACACGTGGTAGACCACCAGTAATATCTCGAGTTTTAGAACGTTCTTGCGGAATACGGGCAATAACATCTCCCGCCCCAACACGACCACCATCCTCAAAATTAATAATTGCATCAACGGGCAAGTAGTATTGAGCTGGAACATTAGTACCTGATAGATAGATATCATCACCATTGTCTGATACTAGCTTAACCATTGGTCTAAGATCTCGTCCAGCAATACCTCTTTGCTTAGCATCAATGACGACAATATTACTCAGACCCGTTAGCTCATCAGTTTGTCGATTCATGGTCAATCCTTCCGTTAGATCGACAAATTTGAGCTTACCACCCACTTCTGAGATCACAGGATGTGTATGTGGATCCCAGGTGGCAATAACTTGTCCAGCATCTACTTGAGAATTATCTTGTACTGATAAAACTGCTCCATAAGGTAATTTATAGCGTTCACGTTCACGACCAAATTCATCAGCGATAGTCACTTCACCCGAACGCGATACAGCAACTAAGTTGCCGTTTTCATGTTTTACCGTTTTGATATTATGTAATCGGATAACACCTTTATTTTTTATTTGTATATTATTAGCAGCCGTCGCTCTCGATGCAGCACCACCAATATGGAAAGTACGCATTGTCAACTGTGTTCCTGGTTCACCAATAGACTGAGCTGCTATAATTCCCACAGCCTCACCAGTATTAACCAAGTGTCCTCTCGCTAAATCACGTCCATAGCATTTTGCACAAAGTCCAAATCGAGTTTCACAAGTAATTGGCGATCGAACATAGATTTGGTCTACCCCAATTTTTTCTAAATATTCGACCCATTTTTCATCTAACAGTGTTCCTGCTTCAACAATAGGCTCATTTTTATTAGGTATGTAAACATCAGTTGCGACAACTCGTCCAAGTACACGCTCATGAAGCGGCTCGACAATATCACCACCCTCAATAAGTGGCTGCATTAGAATACCTCTACTAGTACCGCAATCATCTTGAGTGATAACTACGTCCTGAGCGACATCCACCAATCTACGCGTTAAATACCCTGAGTTTGCAGTTTTTAATGCCGTGTCAGCCAAGCCTTTACGCGCACCATGTGTTGAAATAAAATATTGGAAAACATTTAATCCTTCACGGAAGTTAGCGGTAATGGGTGTTTCAATAATGGAACCGTCCGGTGCTGCCATCAGTCCACGCATACCAGCCAGCTGTCTGATCTGTGCCGCTGAACCACGAGCACCTGAGTCAGCCATCATAAATATTGGGTTAAATGACTCTTGCTTAGTCACAGTTCCATCTTTATTTGTCACTTCATCGGTGGCAATTTTGGACATCATTGATTTGGCAACCATTTCATTGGTTCGTGACCAAATATCGATGACTTTATTGTACCGTTCACCATTGGTGACCAAGCCTGAACGAAACTGCGACTCAATTTCACGGACTTCATTGTCTGCTTGCCCAATGATATCAGCTTTATCATCGGGTATTTCCATATCTTCAATACCTATTGATGCACCAGCGCGTGTTGCAAATTTAAAGCCCATATACATTAATTGATCGGCAAAAATAACTGTTTCTTTTAGACCTGAGTTTCTATAACAATTATCGACTACTTTCGATATTACTTTTTTAGTCATAGGTCTATTAATAACAGAAAACGGGATACCTGGTGGCAAAATTTCCGATAGTATTGCTCGACCAACAGTCGTTTCAACTAATGTGTGTTTCTGATCACCTGAATCCGTTTCTACTGATATCCTAATTTTAATTCTCGCATGAATATCAACCAAGCCCAAATCATAGAAATTTTGTGCATCTTGTGCACTGGAAAAAACTTTTCCTTCACCAAGCGCGTTAATTCGTTCTCTGGTTAAGTAATACAATCCCAATACAACGTCCTGACTCGGTACGATTATGGGTTCCCCACTGGCTGGAGATAAGATGTTATTAGTGGACATCATCAAGGATCTGGCTTCTAACTGGGACTCGATCGTTAATGGAATGTGCACTGCCATTTGGTCACCATCAAAATCCGCATTGTATGCTGTACAGACTAATGGATGTAATTGTATGGCCTTGCCCTCAATTAAAACGGGCTCAAATGCTTGTATACCTAATCTATGCAGCGTTGGTGCTCGGTTTAATAAGATAGGATGCTCTCTTATCACATCTTCTAGAATATCCCATACGACTGATTCTTCACGTTCCACCATTTTTTTGGCTGCTTTTATCGTTGTAGCCAAACCTCGGAATTCTAATTTGCTAAAGATAAACGGTTTAAATAACTCTAGTGCCATTTTTTTCGGCAAGCCACATTGATGTAACCGCAAAGTTGGGCCAACAACAATTACGGAACGACCAGAATAATCGACTCGCTTACCTAGTAGATTTTGTCTAAATCGACCTTGTTTCCCCTTGATCATGTCGGCTAATGACTTCAGTGGTCTTTTATTTGTTCCAGTAATCGCACGTCCTCGTCTACCATTATCAAGTAACGCGTCTACGGACTCTTGTAACATCCTCTTTTCATTTCTAACAATAATATCTGGAGCATTCAGATCTAATAATCGTTTAAGTCGATTATTACGATTAATAACTCGTCGATATAAATCATTCAAGTCAGACGTAGCAAAGCGTCCACCATCCAAAGGCACTAATGGTCTGAGATCCGGTGGTAAAACCGGCAATACGTTCATAATCATCCATTCAGGCTTATTACCTGACTCATAAAACGCCTCAAGAAGTTTCAATCGCTTCGTAATCTTCTTGATCTTTGTCTCTGATGTAGTAACAGGCAACTCTTCTCGTAAAAATTTTATTTCATCTTCGAGATCGATTTGCTTTAATAAATCACGGATTGCTTCAGCCCCCATCCGTGCGTCAAACTCATCACCATATTGTTCCATTGCCTCGAGATATACTTCATCATTTAGCAATTGACCCTTTTCTAATTCAGTCATACCAGGATCAACGACTACAAATGCTTCAAAATATAAAACTCGTTCTATATCTCGTAAGGTCATATCTAGTAGCAACCCTATACGAGATGGTAAAGACTTTAAAAACCAAATATGAGCAACAGGGCTTGCCAACTCAATATGCCCCATGCGTTCACGACGAACTTTTGCAAGCGCTAGTTCAACACCGCATTTTTCACAAATCACACCACGATGCTTCAGTCGTTTATATTTCCCACATAAACATTCATAATCCTTTACAGGCCCAAATGTTTTTGCACAAAATAAGCCATCTCGCTCAGGTTTAAATGTACGATAATTGATTGTTTCAGGCTTTTTGACTTCACCATAAGACCAAGAACGAATAAGCTCTGGCGATGCAAGCGCAATTTTTATTGCATCAAATTCTTCGGTTTGTCCCTGTTGTTTGAGCATGCCAAGTAGATCAGTCATTACTGGCGGTTTTTTTATTGGGTCGTTGCTTAATGTAGCCAAGTTTATACCTCCAAAAGGGGTCAGTCTCAATGGGGTTATTAATCGTGCTCTAACTCTATATCAATACCTAGAGCACGTATTTCTTTTAGTAGTACGTTAAATGATTCCGGCATTCCAGGATCCATTCGATGATCACCATCGACAATATTTTTATATATTTTCGTCCGTCCACCAACATCATCAGATTTTACTGTTAGCATTTCTTGCAGTGTGTAAGAGGCACCATATGCTTCTAATGCCCAAACTTCCATTTCTCCAAAACGCTGTCCACCAAACTGTGCTTTACCCCCAAGTGGTTGTTGCGTGACTAAACTGTAAGAGCCAGTCGAGCGAGCATGCATTTTATCATCAACTAAATGATTGAGTTTCAGCATATACATATATCCAACGGTTACAGGATTATCGAACTCTCGCCCTGTACGCCCATCGATTAACATTGTTTTACCATCGGATGGCAAACCTGCCAGTTCAAGCATGGTTTTTATTTCAGACTCACTTGCCCCATCAAAAACAGGAGTGGCCATAGGAACACCAGCCCTTAGATTATTAGCTAGAATCATAAAATCTTCATCGGATAAGGAACTAAGATCAACTCTAGTTATCTCATCATGATTGTAAACCTTGTTTACAAAGGCTTTCACTTCATCAATATTGACCCTACTATTTAGTAATTCATCGATTCGATGACCAATGCCTTTGGCTGCCAAACCTAGATGAGTTTCTAACACCTGACCAATATTCATTCGCGATGGAACACCCAAAGGATTGAGAACGATGTCAACAGGAGTACCATCAGCCATATAGGGCATATCTTCCATAGGTACAACAATCGAGATAACCCCCTTGTTACCGTGTCGACCAGCCATCTTATCGCCAGGTTGAACACGACGTTTGACAGCCAGATAGACTTTGACGATTTTAAGCACACCAGGTGCTAAATCATCGCCCTGAATAATCTTTTTACGACTGTCGTTGAAACGCTTTTCAATTTCTTTGGCTAGAGACTCCAGCTGCTTAGACGACTGCTCAAGCAATTGACTGGCTGTATCATCTTCAAGTCGTATATCAAACCATTGTTCACGCTTAATATTGTTAAGGTAATCAGCGGAGATGGTCATCCCTGGTTTTAGATTTGCAGGGCCACCAGTAGCAATCTTGCCTAACAATAAATTATTGACGCGTTGATAGATATCTTCTTCTCTAATTCTTCGCTCATCTATTAAATCTTTACGTACTCTAGCTAAGTGCTCATCCTCAATGCTCTTAGCACGAGCATCCTTCTCTAGTCCATCCCGAGTGAATACTTGCACATCGATAATAGTACCATTCATCCCTGACGGAACACGTAGCGAGGAGTCTTTGACGTCTGATGCTTTCTCACCAAAAATGGCTCGCAAGAGTTTTTCTTCTGGTGTCAATTGCGTCTCACCCTTTGGAGTAACCTTACCAACCAGTATGTCCCCAGCGGTAACCTCAGCTCCAATATAAACAACACCGGATTCATCTAAATTAGCCAATGCAGATTCACCAACATTCGGTATATCGGCAGTGATCTCTTCCGTACCCAGTTTAGTATCTCGTGCAATACAAGTTAATTCTTCAATATGAATGGTAGTGAATCGATCTTCTTGTACTACCCGCTCAGAAATTAAAATGGAATCTTCGAAGTTATAACCATTCCAGGGCATAAATGCTACTAAGAGATTCTGTCCTAATGCTAATTCCCCCATATCAGTGCATGGGCCATCAGCAAGAATGTCTCCTCTATTGATATGATCGCCTTTTGTGACGATGGGTATTTGATTGATACAGGTATCTTGGTTTGAACGAAAATACTTTGTTAAATTATAGATATCCACACCAGTTTCGCCAGCTGTTGTTTCATCATCGTTCACACGGACAACGATTCGTGAGGCATCTACTAAATCAATGATACCCCCACGTCTTGCCACAACAGATACACCTGAATCAGATGCTACAGTTCGTTCCATGCCTGTTCCAACTAAAGGCTTTTCAGCTCTAAGTGTTGGTACTGCTTGACGTTGCATATTCGATCCCATCAATGCACGATTCGCATCATCATGCTCAAGAAACGGAATTAAAGAAGCAGCTACAGAAACAATTTGTTTAGGCGAGATATCCATGTAGTTAATTTTATCAGGCGTTGTTAGAGAAAATTCATTTTGATGTCTACAAGGAACCAAATCCTCCAAAATACGTCCATCTTTATCAACGGAGATATTCGACTGAGCAATATATAGGTCAACTTCCTCAATTGCCGATATGTACTCAATTTCATCTGTAACGCATCCATCAATGACTTTTCTGCAGGGGGTTTCGATAAACCCAAAGTCATTGGTCCTAGCATAAACTGAAAGTGAGTTGATTAAACCGATATTGGGACCTTCAGGGGTTTCAATTGGACATACGCGTCCATAATGAGTCGTATGAACGTCTCGAACTTCAAAACCTGCGCGCTCACGAGTTAAACCACCAGGACCCAGCGCTGATACACGTCGTTTATGGGTAACTCCTGATAAAGGATTCACTTGATCCATGAATTGTGATAATTGACTTGAACCAAAGAATTCCTTTACAGCTGCAGATACAGGTTTTGCATTAATTAAATCTTGGGGCATAAGGTTTTCTGATTCGGCAAGACTTAACCGTTCCTTGACTGCTCGCTCGACCCTGACCAAACCAACTCGGAACTGGTTTTCAGCCATTTCACCAACACTTCTTACTCGTCTATTGCCCAGATGATCAATGTCATCAACCATGCCTATGCCATTTCTAATATCTATCAGGGTTTTTATCACTGATAAGATATCTTCGTTGGTTAAAATGCCTAAACCTGTATCTTCTTTCCTGCCTACACGTCTATTAAACTTCATCCGCCCAACAGCCGATAGATCATATCGTTCTTCAGTGAAAAACAAGTTTTTGAAAAGTGCTTCGGCAGCTTCCTTTGTTGGCGGCTCACCAGGTCGCATCATCCTATAAATTTCAACTAGGGCATCTAATTGTGAACTAGTTGGATCAACTTTAATGGTATCCGATATATAAGAACCATGATCAAGATCATTAGTATAGATAACGTCAAAGTTAAGTATTCCATTATCAAAGATGCTTTCTAATAATTCAGCAGAAACTTCATCATTGGCTTGTGCTAATAATTCACCTGTATTGGTATTGATAATGTTTTTTGCTAATATTTTTCCTATCAAATACTCGCGGGGCACAATAAGACTAGTCATTGTGCTTTTTTCCATTTGCTTTATATGGCGAGTAGTAATTCTGCGTCCTTGCTCAACAATTATTTCGCCTGTTTCTGGTACTACAATATCAAATGAAGCAATCTCTCCACGCAGTCTTGCTGGGACAAGTTCAATACTAAATTCACCATTGATTAGTTTACAAGTTGTGTTTTCAAAAAACGTTTGTAAGATTTGTTCTGTATCATAGCCTAATGCACGCAGTAAAATGCTAACTGGCAATTTACGTCGTCTATCAATTCGAACAAATAAGCAATCTTTAGGATCAAATTCAAAATCAAGCCATGAACCACGGTATGGTATTATTCTTGCTGAATATAATAATTTTCCAGATGAATGTGTTTTTCCGCGATCATGCTCAAAAATCACACCAGGAGATCGGTGCAGCTGTGAAACAACGACACGCTCAGTTCCATTGACGACAAAGGTACCTACATCGGTCATCAGCGGGATTTCACCCATAAATACATCTTGTTCACGAATATCTTTAATTGGCTTTGCATCACCAGGGGCATCTTTTTCTAAAACAACTAAACGTATTTTTACCCGAAGTGGTGCAGAATAAGTTAGGCCTCGTAATTTACACTCACGAACATCGAAAGCTGGCTCGCCTAATGAGTAGGTGACATATTCTAATCTAGCGTTTCCTGAAAAACTTTGTATTGGAAATACTGATGAAAAAGCAGCATGCAGACCCACATTTTTATAGTGTCTTGAATCAGTATTTTCTTGTAAGAATTCTCTATATGATTTGAGCTGGATCTCTAAGAGATTTGGAATCTCCATTCTATCCACTTGTCTACCAAAGCTCTTGCGAAATCGTTTTTTCTCAGCATGCGAATATTGAGGTTTAGCAACTGCTTCAGCCATGGTGGTTCCTCTAAAATTAATAAAATTTATAAACACGTAAACCCAGCTATGAGACCATAGCTGGGTCAGACTAAACTTTTACGCAGTTATTTAACGTCTACAACTGCGCCAGCTTCTTCCAATTGCTTTTTGATGTCAGCTGCTTCAGCCTTAGGAACACCTTCCTTCACTGTCGATGGTGCACCTTCTACAAGATCCTTCGCTTCTTTTAAGCCTAAACCTGTAATAGCTCGAATTGCCTTAATTACATTGACTTTGTTATCGCCAAAGCTTGTCATGATGACATCAAATTCAGTTTTTTCTTCTGCTACAGCAACAGCAGCTGCTGCTGGGGCTGCTACAGCTACCGCGGCAGCTGAAACATTAAATTTTTCTTCCATTGCTTCTATTAATTCAACAACTTCCATAACTGACATATTGGAAACTGCTTCAAGAATATCATTTTTAGATACAGCCACTTCTAGCTCCTAGATTTGTATTAAAATTATAATTATCGGGTTAACTAGCCTTTTGCTCTTTGATTGCAGCAAGAGCTCTAACTAACTTGGCTTGTGGTTCAGCTAATGTACGAACGAACTTCTCAATAGGTGCCTTCATAACATAAAGCAATTTAGCGATAGCTTCATTTCTAGTTGGCAAGCTTGCTATCGTATCTAGATGTTCGATACCAAATGCCTTACCACCAACAGAAAGAGCTTTTATCTCTAATTTGTCATATGTTTTTGAGTATTCCTTTAATAAACGTGCAGCATCACCGGGTGATTCAAGTGATAATGCTATAAATAAAGGTCCGACCAAATGTTCGTTTAGACAGGAGAACTCTGTTTTCTCAAATGCCCGTCGAGTTAGTGTATTAGGTACTATGCGTAAATAAACGCCATTTTTTCGTGCCTTCATACGTAACTGAGTCATTTGATTGACAGTTAATCCACGATAATCAGCAACAACTGCTGAAATAGCCTTCGAAGCAACTGTAGTCACTTCCTCAACAACGGCCTTTTTTGCAGCTAAAGTTAACGTCACGTTACTGACCTCCTAAGTTGTGCAAATCATAATGATTTGACAGTTATGGTGGCCGTCTCGAAAAATACTATGAGCCGGTTCACCGTCTGCGCAGGATATTAAGCATTGCACCTGCGGTCTTCGACGGCATTGAACAAGTTCCTATGCCGTGAATTCTTTAAAAAAAGTGATGTATTCTACATGTTAATTGAAGATGGATCAATAGTCAGTCCTGGACCCATTGTTGTAGATAAGGTAACTTTTTTAATATAAACACCTTTCGATGAGGATGGTTTTGCTTTTTTTAGATCAGAGATCAATGCGCCAACGTTTTCAATAAGATCATCTGCACTAAAATCGACTTTACCCACTGTGCAATGAATGATGCCATTTTTATCAGTTCGATATCGTACTTGTCCTGATTTTGAATCTTTAACTGCAGCTTCAACGTTAGTTGTTACTGTGCCTACTTTGGGGTTTGGCATCAAACCTCTAGGACCTAAAATTTGACCGAGCTGCCCCACGATTCTCATTGCATCTGGTGTAGCAATAACTACGTCAAAATTCAGCTCACCTGCTTTAATTTTTTCTGCTAGATCGTCAAAGCCAACAATATCAGCACCAGCATCTTTAGCTTTCGTAGCATTGTCACCCTGAGCAAACACAGCTACCCTGACCGTCTTTCCTGTACCCTTAGGTAAATTAGTGGATGATCTAACGACTTGATCTGACTTTCGCGGATCAACCCCCAAATTTACTGCAATATCAACACCTTCTTTAAAATTTTTACTTGCAAATTGCTTTAAAATTTCAATAGCTTCAGTTGCCTTATACAGCTGATTTGTCTTAACGACTTCCCTTATTTTCTTTTGTTTTTTTGTTAGTGACATGCTAATAACCCCTTTTATAATCCTTCAACGACTATACCCATGCTTCGAGCTGTACCAGCTATACTCTTAACTGCTGCATCTAATGTACTAGCGGTTAAATCTGGCTCTTTAGCTTTAGCAATTTCTTCTAATTGGGCTCTTTGCAGTGTTGCTACTTTTTTAGTATTAGGATTGCTGCTACCACTTTGGATGTTTGCTGCTTTTTTTAGCAAGACTGATGCTGGTGCAGTTTTAGTTTCAAAAGTGAAGCTTCTGTCACTGTAAACAGTGATGACTACAGGTGTAGGTAAACCTTGTTCAATACCCTGAGTTGCCGCATTAAATGCCTTACAAAATTCCATGATATTGACACCACGCTGCCCAAGAGCAGGTCCAACGGGTGGACTTGGATTTGCTTTTCCTGCTGGGATCTGCAATTTTATATATGCTTCAATTTTTTTAGCCATATTTGCTCCTTAATTGGGTATAGCGCTATTTCATTATTTACTTTAGCTTCCCGGGGTTATCTTAAACGTTAATAAATTACTTTACGTTTTTTCTACTTGACTGAATTCAAGCTCAACAGGTGTTGAACGTCCAAAGATGAGTACAGCAACTCTCAAGCGATTCTTATCATAATTGACTTCTTCGACGACACCATTGAAGTCGACAAAAGGACCTTCTTTCACTCGCACTACTTCACCTGGTTCAAATAGAATTTTAGGTCTTGGTTTTGAAACGCCATCCTCTACTCGCTGCATAATCGCACGCGCTTCCTTATCAGATATAGGAGTTGGTGTCTGACTTGTACCGCCAATAAAACCCAATACTCTAGGAATGGCTCTAATCAAATGCCAGGTTTCATCGTCCATTACCATATTAACTAATACATATCCAGGAAAAAACTTACGAGTACTTTTACGCTTTTGACCTGAGCGCATTTCAATTACTTCTTCTGAAGGGACGACAACTTCACCAATTTTTTGCTCTAACTGGTGATGCTGTGTTCGTGATTTTATTTCACGCATTACAAAGTTTTCGTATCCAGAATAGGCATGTACAACATACCACTGCTTTATATTTTGCTGTTCCACCGTGATTTCAGCCCAAATGAGTTATTTTTCCGATTATCCACATCATACCAATATCTATTAGCCACAATAAAAAACCTGTAATTGCAACCATAATCATTACAATAGACGTGGTTTGAATAGTTTCTTGGCGTGTTGGCCAAACAACTTTTTGCATCTCAAGCTTTGCTTCCGTTGCAAAATTAATAACCAGCTTACCTTGCTCTGTAAAATATGATAAAGATAATACTAAAACCAACCAACCCAACCACATTAAAGATTTTATAGGAGCCGTAAGCGGCATAGTAAAAGAAATGAAAGTTACTAATACGGTTGCTAGGATTATTGCTATGATTAATAGTGAATTTTTAAGTTTTAATTGAGAATTATTCATACTTAATTTTATACTTAGTTTGGCAGGCCAGGAGGGAATCGAACCCCCAACCTGCGGTTTTGGAGACCGCCACTCTGCCAATTGAGCTACTGGCCTAACTTAAACTTGCTGTTCATAAACAAGCAACAGCAAGTATACATGTAAGTGTCATGCGTGTAAAACATTACTCAATGATTTTAGCAACGACACCGGCACCGACAGTACGGCCACCCTCCCGAATAGCAAATCGCAGACCTTCGTCCATTGCGATTGGAGCATGCAAATTGATAACCATCTGCACGTTATCTCCAGGCATTACCATTTCTACACCTTCTGGTAAATCACACGTTCCGGTTACGTCTGTGGTTCTAAAATAGAACTGAGGACGGTATCCGTTAAAAAATGGAGTGTGTCTACCTCCTTCATCTTTCGATAAAACATACACTTCTGCTTCAAATTTTGTATGTGGCTTGATTGTTCCTGGCTTCGCTAGTACTTGGCCTCGCTCTACTTCATCTCGCTTCGTGCCTCTTAACAATACACCTACGTTATCCCCTGCTCGACCTTCATCTAACAGTTTACGGAACATCTCAACGCCTGTACAAGTCGTCTTAATTGTATCTCGAATCCCTACAATCTCAACTTCTTCACCTACTTTGATAATACCACTCTCTACCCGACCAGTAACCACTGTGCCTCGACCAGAAATTGAAAACACATCTTCGATTGGCAATAGAAAACTTTTGTCGATGTTTCTTACTGGCTCAGGAATATAAGAGTCCATCGTGTCAACTAATTTAACTATCGATGCTACACCTATATCACTCGTGTCACCTTCTAATGCCTTCAATGCAGAACCAACTACAATCGGTATGTCATCTCCAGGAAATTCATACATGCTTAGTAAATCTCGAACTTCCATCTCAACTAACTCTAGAAGCTCCGCATCATCTACCATATCCGCTTTGTTTAAAAATACAACAATATATGGAACCCCAACCTGTCGTGATAATAAAATGTGCTCACGAGTCTGTGGCATCGGTCCATCAGCCGCTGATACAACTAATATCGCCCCGTCCATCTGCGCTGCACCTGTAATCATATTCTTTACATAGTCAGCATGACCAGGACAGTCAACGTGAGCATAGTGTCTACCTGTAGATTCATATTCAACATGCGCCGTCGATATCGTTATACCTCTTTCTCTCTCTTCTGGCGCAGCATCAATTTGATCGTATGCCTTAGCTGTCCCACCATGTAACTTAGCCATTATTGTCGTAATCGCAGCAGTTAACGTAGTCTTACCGTGGTCTACGTGACCAATCGTTCCTACGTTTACGTGTGGCTTCTTACGCTCAAATTTTTCCTTCGCCATTGGAAAATCTCCCCATTTAATTAATTAATAACTATGGTGCCCACAACTGGAATCGAACCAGCGACCTCTTCCTTACCAAGGAAGTGCTCTACCGCCTGAGCTATGTGGGCATTAAAAACCATAACGTATATATTCAAACTTACAGAACATCTAAACATGGAGCGGGTGATGGGAATCGAACCCACGCAATCAGCTTGGAAGGCTGAGGTTCTACCATTGAACTACACCCGCTTTTTACCTAACATTTAACTGGTGGAGGGGGAAGGATTCGAACCTTCGAAGGCAGAGCCGTCAGATTTACAGTCTGATCCCTTTG
>JBMLTO010000038.1:0-4729 GCA_049239925.1 Legionella sp.
TAAAAGAAAAATCATGTTACTATATGACTTAGATGAAATCAGGACCTTAGCCTAGGGGCCTTCATCATGATTAAAAAAAAGTGAAGATCCTACAGGCCTTGGCCCAACCTACAACAGATTGATTACATTTTAATGTGACAGCCGTGCCAATATTTATGATAAATGAAGGAAAAACTTAAATATATCCTTCTGTAATATCAATCATTTTTTGCAGTGCTTTTTTGGCATTCGCAATAACCCAAGACTGATCATTGGATGTTAATCGTTGGCGAGATCCCGTAAATTCATTAACCATGTCGCCAGCTTTTACTTCATTATAAGGCATAGCTTTACCCAATCTTAATAAATCAAGTAGGCCAACTAAATGTGGAGGATCATTACGTGACATGGTTGCACATCCACAACCAACACCTTTAGAGTTATTATGAGGCGCTTCAGCTAAGTTTACGACCTCGATGTTTAACGATTTACAGTATTGTTTTAGATTGTCTACCATATGATTTTCAGTCCCTATAGCATAACGTTTAGTACCCCCACGATCGTTGACGACATAATCCCAGATAAATGCAGTAGAACCTGCTTGATTAGCCACACGAATTACATCGTTGCGGCATTCGGGATGAACGATGGTGGTATATCTTAAGTCATGCCAATAATGACACATTTCTGGCTGATAATGTGTATGAACAGCACAATGACTAGCAAATAAGATCAGTTCTGCAGCGTCAAATGTTTGTAGTGTTGTTTGATTTTGCTCGTCTAGCGAATATTGAGCACCGGCTGTTCCACCTGGCCAATACGCAATCTTGTTAATACCAAGCCAGTAGGCGACATTTTCTCCCATATGTTGATCAGGGATAAAGAGTATTTTTTTATGTTGTTTCTGAGCCCACTGAAAGATTTTTTTGACATTAGAACTCGTGCAAACCGCACCGCCTTGAGCACCAGTCATCGCTTTCACACGACCAGAGGTATTCATATAACAGACTGGCAAGATATTATCTTCACCATAACGTGCATTCAAATCTAGAAAAGCAGGTTCAACCATAAAGTCTTTAGCTAACATTTCCATAGTGCAGCCGGATTTAGGATTTGTTATGTATACCTGTTGGTTATTGTTGGCAAGAATACTGATTGATTCAGCCATAAAATGAACAGCAGATTCGACAATAACCGTTTTTTCTGGATGAGTTGCTGCCATTAAAGCTAACTGATAGGAATCACCAATTTGACCACCGAACTGCTCGATCAATCGAACGATATCACCGCCCATGTAATAATGCGCTAGCAATAATAAGCGATGACCAAAATGATCTTGTGCTTTGAGGACATAGGGTTTCATCCAGTCAATAATAGTGGTTAGTTTGCGATCGGGTAGGGCTTGATATTCTTCTGCATAAGGAATGAATTCAGGTTGGTACCAATCTAAAGGATAATCACTTTGACAGATGGTCATATCATTTGTGATATAACTCATGGTTTTTGAGGGTTGATAAATGGTTGATGAATTAAACATTAAATGATCCCTTAGTATTCAGCTGGTGTTAATAAAAAAAAGAGTTTTGGGGAGAATTTAATCGTGAAATACTCTCCTGAGCCAACTGATTTTTATGTGGAAAGTCTTCACGAAAATGTCCGCCACGTGATTCTCGACGAGATAGCGCCGCTTTCACAATGAGCTCAGCATTTAACATGATATTGCGCAATTCAATAAAATCACGAGTTACACAATGTTTCCAATAATATTCTTCAATAATTCTAGTACGTTTTAGGATTAATTGTAGCAGATCTTGTAATCCTGCTTCTGTTCGCACGATGCCTGCATAAGATGTCATTTCGCCTCGCAGACCACGCCAATGAGCGTTAATTTGGCTGGCGCGGCGATTATTGACTTCTCTGGGTGAACTCCAGGAGGGAATCGGTTCTTTTAAAGTCCATGGTATCTCTATATCCTTAAGGCTAGCCCGCGCAGCATTATCTGCCATAACCACTGATTCTAATAGCGAGTTGCTAGCAAGGCGATTTGCACCATGTAAACCGGTAAAGGCAACTTCGCCAATCGCATATAATCGTTTCAAATCACTGTGGCCATTGGCGTCAGTCAGTATACCTCCGCATTGATAATGGGCTGCTGGCACTACAGGGATTAAGTCTTGACACATGTCAATCCCTATTGATAATAAAGTTTCATAAATATTTGGAAAGCGTTTTTTCAAGAATGTCTTGGGTTGATGAGTAATGTCTAAATTGACAAAATTATGCTGACTTTGTTCCATTTCACTAAAAATGGCACGAGCTACTACATCACGGGTTGCTAATTCTAATTTTTCAGGCGCATATTTATGCATGAATCGTTCGCCAGTATCTGCATTTTTCAATAGTGCTCCTTCACCACGTACAGCTTCAGAAATTAGGAAATTATTCAATGAATGATGGTGAAGCAACGTAGGGTGAAACTGGTAGAATTCCATATTACCAACACGAGCACCCGCTCGGTAAGCCATGGCAACGCCATCACCCGTCGCAATCATAGGATTAGTCGTATAGCGATAGGTTTTACCTGCACCACCAGTTGCTAAAACAACACATCGTGCTAAAAATGTATGTATGAGGTTATGATTACAATCAAGGACGTATGCACCAAAAACTTCACCTTGATTTTGAATGCGATGCGGATGGTAATGTGTAATTAAGTTAACAGCAATATGATGCTCAAAAATATCAATTTGTTTTTGTGCTTGCGCGGCTTGATTAAGAGCGTGGACTACACTATAACCTGTTCGGTCACCACAATTAAAAATACGCCTGTGTGTATGACCGCCTTCTTTGGCAAGTGTATAGTCACCTTGCGATTTGTTAAAGTGAACATTATATTTTTCGAGTTGCTTAATCGCGTCCGGACCATGACGTATAATGGTTTCTACTGCATGATGGTAACATAGACCATCTCCGGCACGTAGAGTATCCTCGATATGAGATTCAACAGAATCCTCTGTGTTAAAAACGGAAGCTATTCCTCCTTGGGCATAAAGGCTATTGCATTCTATGGAATCTGCTTTGCTAATTAATGCAATAGATAGCTTTGGTGAATATTGAAGAATTTGTAAGCAGTAATGCAATCCCGCTAGGCCGCTACCAATCACTAATATATCATATTCGAAATTTTTTCCATGTTGAGATAATATGGTATTGGTCATGAAAAAGCCTTAACTAGCTGCGCTGCTAGTCCCGTATAATTTTCAGGTGATAATGTCATGAGCCGTTCTTTTTCTTCTGGTGGAATAGCCAATTGTTCGATAAATTGATGGAGATTGGATTGGTCGATAGCCACGCCTCTTGTTAGGTTACGTAGTTGTTCATAAGCATTTGGTACAGCATAGCGACGCATGACGGTTTGAATTGCTTCAGACAGCACTTCCCAGTTCGCATCTAAATCTTTTTTGAGGGCTAATTTATTAATTTGTAGTTTTTCATTACCGGTTGCGATCGCATGATAGGCAATTAAGGTATAGGCAAAAGCAACACCTAAATTTCTTAGTACGGTTGAGTCTGATAAATCGCGTTGCATACGTGATTGGGTTAATTTGTTTGCAAAGTATTCAAATAACGCGTTTGCTAAACCGATATTTCCTTCTGCATTTTCAAAATCAATAGGATTTACTTTATGAGGCATTGTTGAAGAGCCGACTTCACCAGCTATTGTTTTTTGCTTGAAATAACCTAAAGAAATATAATTCCAAATATCACGTGTGTAATCAAGTAGTATATTGTTTATGCGGATCATCAACTGGGATATTTCCGCAATACCATCATGAGGTTCTATCTGAGTTGTATAAGCATTGAAAGATAGGCCTAAGGATGTAACGAAATTGCTACAATGTTTGCGCCAGTCTATCGTTGGATAGGCAATTTGATGCGCATTGTAGTTACCAACAGCTCCATTGCATTTGGCTGATATCAAAACTTCAGTCAGTTGTTGTTGAGGACGTTTTAGCCGGCTGACAAAATTAATCAATTCCTTGCCGATTGTAGTTGGGGTGGCTGGTTGTCCATGTGTTCGTCCTAACATGGCAATATCCCCATGCTGTTTGCCTAAGAGTGTTATACTACCAGTAATTTCTGCTAACGTTGGCAATACCACGTGGGCAATGGCTTCTTTTAGCATTAATGCATAAGCCAAATTATTAATATCTTCTGATGTGCAGGCAAAGTGTAAAAAACTGGTGATAGATTTTAATTGTGGATGCGTGTCGAATTTCTCTTTGAGGTAATATTCAACTGCTTTGACATCATGATTGGTCTGTTTTTCATAAGCTTTTATTCGTTGAGCTTCTGCTTCGTTAAACTGGGCTAACAAATTATCAAGATAGGTTTGGGTTTCATGATCAAATTTGGAAATTTCAATAATATCTTCATTAGCAGCTAAGGATTCCAACCAACGTATTTCGACCATCAAACGATAATATATTAATGCATATTCACTAAAATAACGACTTAACGAACGAGTTTTTATCAGATATCGACCATCGATGGGCGAAACGGCATTTAAGGAAGATAATGTCATAAGCAACTCGGTGAGACCATAGGAATACATATGATATGCGATACGTGCACAGATGTGAATAAAACCTTCAACGATCAGCAGGGGTGTCGCATTAAAATTTAATCAATCTATTGTAGGTTGGGCCTTGGCCTGTAGGATCTTCACTTTTTTTTAATCATGATGAAG
>JBMLTO010000039.1:0-5243 GCA_049239925.1 Legionella sp.
ACAACCTAATTATGAGAATATATGTGCATGAATTTGATCATAAAATTTACTTAATATCGATCTGTGTTATTTTTAACCGATCGTCGCTCTAGGGCGTGTTGACAATTCATAGTCATCAAAGATAATTTGCATAGACAAATCTGCCGAACAATCACTTATCTAACGAATAAATAATTACTTAGCATCTTCCTCTGCATTTTTAAATCTAAGACCACCTTGGCAAAATATGCTATATTAGTGAGTCACCAAGATCGCTGATGGCATTCCTGAGAATTACAGTAACCTACATTGTTTAAGTACATACAGTAATTTATATGAATAGAATTGAAATTAAAAAAATTTATTCCGTTGCTCTTACTGGTGGTATAGCTAGCGGTAAATCATCAGTAACTGATGAATTTGCAAAGCTCGGAGTGCCAATAATAAGCGCAGATTCGATTGCAAAAGAACTGACAAAACAAAAAACTAGTACATTCAAGAAAATTGTTGCACATTTTGGTCTGACCATAGTAAATAGCAGTGGTGAGTTGAATCGTAGGCGGTTACGACAAATTATCTTTAGTCAGCCTCAAGAACGATGCTGGCTAGAAAATTTATTACATCCCCTGATTCGTGAGAATATAGAAGCGCAAATAAAAACTAAAACCAGCACTTATTGCATCATTGAAATCCCTTTATTAAACAATAAAACCCATTACCCATACCTTGACCGTATACTATTGATTAAAGCCAACAAAACTCAACGTTTACAACGTATCATGACAAGAGATAACTGTAGCAAAGAAGATGCACTAGCAATTATTGCTGCTCAGATTGATGAACAATCGCTTGACGCCATAGCAGATGATATTTTAACTAATGACTTCAGTATTAAAGAGATCGAATCGCAAGTTATCTTGTTGCACCAACGATATCTTCACTTTGCTATACAATCTAATTAAGCCAGATCCGGCCTAATTGAGCTTTTCTTAAAACAGGATACTACCAGCACAAACAGCAGCGATATAAAAAATATCTGGGTAATTCCATATTTAACTATTTTAAAAAACTTCAGAGTCGTTACCTAACTATAAAAGTTCAAGCTAACATCAGTTTTTTATTAACTATATCAATAATTTTTTCGTTTGCAGGAGGAAATTGGTACTGTGACAGGTCCTGTGCATCAACCCATTTCAAATCCATTTGGCCCTCTAAACATTGCGCTGTCCCAATAAACTGAACGACATAAAATATTTCCAAATTTATGTCGACTGCTTCACAGTGGTAACTCACTTGTCCGAGATAATCAAATTTTTTTATTTCAAGAGCGACTTCTTCTTTGACTTCCCGAATTAAGGCCTCTTCGATCGTTTCATTAGGCTCAAGTTTGCCACCAGGAAATTCCCAAAAACCACTGTGCGTTGTTTGCGGTGAACGTCTAGTAATTAATATCTGTCTGTTTGCATTGGTAATCACAGCAATAGCTACTCTCATACCAAACTACCGTGACAAACTTTATATTTCTTACCTGATCCACAAGGACAAGGTTCATTACGCCCAACTTTTTTTGCATCTTGCCTAAATACAGGCCTTAAACTATTAGTATCTGCGTCGTTTTGAGAGTCATCGCTATCATGAATGAACTGCATTTGATGAATTTGCTCTGCTCGTCTCTGTTGCTCTATAACATCAACGTCATCTTCATTTTGAATATCTACTGTAGAAAGTAATCGAATAATGTCATATTTGAGGTTATCTAACATCATAGAAAATAAATTGAAGGCTTCTTTTTTATATTCTTGCTTCGGATCTTTTTGTGCATAACCACGTAAATGTATGCCTTGACGTAAATAATCCATTGCAGCTAAATGCTCACGCCAATGATTATCCATAGTTTGTAGTATGACCGATTTTTCAAATTGTGCGAGAACCTCACGTCCAATCTGTTGCTCTTTTTGCTGATAATGGTCACCACAGAGCGCGATAATTTTTTCTTTAATTTGTTCAGACTGAATGCTATGGTCAGTCTCAAGCCATTGAGACACAGGAGCTTTAACCATAAAATCATCAAATAATGCTTCCTGCAATCCTCGAATATCCCATTGATCCTCTAAACTATGAGGAGGAATATGTGCATCAACTAATGCAGTTAATACATCTATACGCATCCCTGTAATTGAATCGAGAGGATCAGTGATAGCCATCAGTTCAGCACGTTGGGAATAAATAACCTTACGCTGATCATTAGCAACATTGTCATAATCTAATAATTGCTTACGTACATCAAAATGGTGCCCTTCCAACTTGCGTTGCGCATTTTCAATTGCTTTGGTTACAAGACCATGTTCGATAGGTTCGCCTGGTTTCATGCCCAGGCGACGCATAATAGCAGCAACACGATCAGAGGCAAAAATACGCATTAAATTATCATCAAGTGACAAATAAAAACGACTACTACCAGGATCTCCCTGACGGCCAGCCCGACCACGCAGCTGGTTATCAATACGCCTCGATTCATGACGTTCGGAACCAATAATTCGTAACCCACCAGCAGCAATCACAGCATCATGGCGATTCTGCCATTGTTCTTTGATTGCAAATTGGCTTTCTTGCATTGCATCTGTCACTGATTCAGACATTTCATGGACATGACTACCACCTAAAACAATGTCCGTACCACGTCCAGCCATATTTGTGGCAATTGTTACAGCGCCAGGTCTGCCTGCTTCGGCGATAATTTGTGCTTCCTTCTCATGAAATTTTGCATTCAGTACTTGATGCTTAATTCCTACTTTATGCAAAAGATCACTGAGTAATTCTGAAGCCTCAATCGATGCAGTTCCCACTAAAACAGGCTGTTGACGAGCAACACAATCGCGAATATCTTCAATAATTGCTTGATATTTATCCTGCTGAGTTAAATAAACTAAATCAGCCTGATCAATACGCTTCATTTTTCGATTTGGTGGGATAGCAACTACTTCAAGATTATAGATTTGTTGAAACTCATAAGCCTCAGTATCTGCCGTACCGGTCATTCCAGCTAACTTATCATACAAGCGGAAGAAATTTTGAAAAGTAATGGATGCTAATGTTTGGTTTTCATTTTGAATTAACACCCCTTCTTTAGCTTCAACCGCCTGGTGTAATCCTTCAGACCAGCGTCTTCCAGGCATTGTTCTGCCTGTATGCTCATCAACAATCACGACTTGATTGTTTTGCACTATATAATCAACGTCACGATGAAACATAGCATGGGCTTTCAATGCAGCATTGACATGATGCATTAGCATAATATTACTGGCGTGATATAAACTTTCTCCTGCTTTTAGTAATTGAGCGCCACTTAATAATTCTTCGATGCGAAGATGGCCCGCCTCAGTTAAATGCGCCTGCTTTTGTTTTTCATCGATGATGTAATCACCATCGTCATTTTCTTCTTGTTGTAATTTGAGTTGTGGAATTAATTTATTAATCTGTAAGTAGAGTTCTGAACTATCCTCAGCTGCTCCAGAGATAATAAGCGGTGTTCGAGCTTCATCTATTAGAATAGAATCTACTTCATCGATGATAGCAAAATTTAGCTCACGCTGAACTTTATCATCCAGACTAAACGCCATATTATCACGCAGATAGTCAAAACCAAACTCATTATTAGTCCCATAAACAATATCGGCTTTGTATGCCAACTGCTTTTCATCATGTGGCATATCCGGATAAATAACCCCTACTGTTAATCCTAAATATTCGAAAACGGGCCTCATCCACTGACTATCACGTTTGGCTAAGTAATCATTAACGGTAACTACATGAACACCATTACCAGTAATGGCGTTTAAATAAGCAGGTAAGGTTGCAACTAAAGTTTTACCTTCACCAGTGCGCATCTCAGCAATATTCCCCCCATGAAGCACCATTCCACCTATCAGCTGTACATCAAAGTGTCGTAACCCAAGGGTCCGCTTTGCTGCTTCTCGTGTTACAGCAAACGCCTCAGCCAACATTTCATCCAAGGTTTCTCCATCAATGTATCGTGCTTTAAACTCAGCAGTCTTCGCTGCAAGCTGTTGATCACTTAAACGTTGTATTGATTCCTCGAAAGCATTAATAGCTGATACTGATTTTTCCATACGGCGCAATAAACGTTCATTGCGGCTTCCAAACATTTTTTTCATTAACGTATTAAGCATAACCTTAACAACCCTCTCGGCAATCTAATCCAATGAGTCTCAAAACACGTGCTAGTTCTGAGAATAAAATGGCATATGAATCTTTAATAAACCAAATACCTATATTAAAACCATTTGTGACCTAATAATTTGTCGTGTCTTAATTCACTCAAATCAAAACTGCTTAATTTACTAGAATTTCTTAGCAAATACCACGGTTGTCTCAGAACATCAATGAAAGAACAATTCTATCCCCCATCCTAAAGATACATACTGTTACTAAATAATAGGGCGTGTTGACAATTCATTCTCCCGCCTAAGTGCCCTAGATGTCTTTAGCCTATAATCACCGGTCCTTTTACTGAAGGGATTAAATTTTTTTGTAAGTCCTATTCAGAATATATTCACGTTTTCCCTACTAATTTAGATTATAGAGTAGAGCAGCGTTCTTCGTGAGTTGTGCGACACACCATAGTATTGGATATGCCCACTTAACTTTGCAGCCGCTGTTTTCATGATGTGTTTCATTATGTAGTGCTTATTTCTCGGTTAAGGCTTGATGCTCAATTGTATGAGTTTCCTGTGTTTGAAAAGAAAAAACTAGGCCGAATGCCTCTTAAGGGCAAACGAATTTAACTGAAAGAGCTACTCAATGACTCAAAACAAGTTTGCCAAACTGATAGCATCAATTGGTTTTGTGGCGAGACGCGCCAAATCGAATACATCACCTTTGTATGTCTATGGTATCATGCAGGATGCGCGCCCGTTACATGACGCATCGTGCTTGTTAAAACACCGGGTGGAAAAAATGAAGCTGAAACTTTTTTCAGCAACAATACGACGCTAACTCCAACTCAAATTATCCACTATTTTGTGCTGAGGTGGAATATCGAGGTCACTTTCGAGGAAACACGGGCTCATCTTGGTGTTGAAACGCACTATAATGGTCAGACCAAGCAATCGCCAAAACAACCCCTCTATTAATCGGCCTGTTTTCTTTTATTACGCGAGTGGCCTTTAACATCCATCAAAAAAAAGCCCTTGTCAGCATGGAAACGGCATCAAGGTATGATAAAAAAGGTGAGCTGACTTTCT
>JBMLTO010000040.1:0-4624 GCA_049239925.1 Legionella sp.
TTTTTCAACTGGTGTTTTTATAAAAAAAGGATCAATTTTCGATTGGTGTTGACACAGTATCCTCGTAGAATAGAAGCCTTGATCGCCGAAAAACAAATTCAAGGATGGAGCAGAAAAAAGAAGGATGCCCTAATCTCAGGTGAATGGGACATGCTTTCCTACTGGGCTCAACGAAAGAAAAAATAGTCTTGATGTTTTTTATTTAGGATCTAGCCTCTCGAGACGCGTGCGTAGCACGCGCCTCAGGGCGAAAGGTCCTGGGGAAAATGGCTAAAATCGAACTATATTAATTGAAGATAATATGTTTTTTTTTAATACTTTTTGTTATTGATAATCATTTTCATTTGTTATAAAGTATCAATTATATTATCTACTATTAATAATCATTATGAAAATAAAAAAAATACCCTACTACATAGGATTACTATTATTAACATTGGGCGCTAGCATTAATCTTGGTTTTTTAAGTTTTGGAGGCATGTATGTTCTTGTTCCCACATTATCATTAGCCATTATTTCGTTTGTTCTATCAGTTGCCTACGAAGGTGAAATCTATTTACAAAATATCAAAGGAGCTTTAGCTAAGCTATTTAAAACAAACCATTTAGAACGTCAGGTCGCCAAAAAATTTCTACTCAATCATTTTCCTGCATTAGACGATCAGAACACCCCTGATTTTTTCCGTGATTATCATAAACAACTACTTATCATGACTAAACTCAAGCATGCTCATCTGGATGCGAATGGTAAAAAACAAAAGAAATGGGCAAAGAAAACCTTAAGTGATATGGAAAATTGGTTTGCACTAGAATTAACACGGGTTAACAGCCATCAGTCAAAGACTGAATACCAGCGTCAATTACAAAATTGGTTAGAAAAAAATGGTCAAGACGAAATCATCCAGGAGCTCAGCAAGCGCAGACATACCCTAAAATATATTAAACTATTTAGCCTAATTTCTGCTTTATTTATGAGCTTAGGCACGACTTATCTATTGGTAGATGCTTTTGCTGTTCTTCCATATTTTGCTACTATTTCGCCTTCCACACTCCCTTTTATTATTGTGCCTATCGCTATTATTGCTGGCTCAGCTTATGGTCTGCTTTCTTTTAATGCGATTACAGATATGATTAATAATGATACCTTAGGTCGTTGGTATAAAAAAATTAGGCAAATCGATCTTGCCAATCTAAATGCGCGCACATTATTCCTTTCCGTTTCAGCAATAGTCCTATTTTTTTTAGCTATAGCATTAACCATTTGTACAGCAGGAACCTGGTGGACAGTTGTTCAAGAAACTAAACCCTTATTTTCTTGGATGAGCAAAATGCCAAAATTTATTATGGTAATCCTTAATCCATTAATAACAGGCATTTCAGCAATATTTTTCAACCTACAAAATTCGAGTGAATCATTGGAACTTATTGAAGAGATGAGCAAAACAACCACAACGCCTCTGAGTCAGTTGCTTCAATCGATACGCGATCTTTACTATGCAACAAGACAACAGGAAAACTGGCTGCAACTAGCAAATCCATTTCGCCTATTATTAAACATAATTATGAAACCTTTACGGATAGTCTTATTCTTAGGACATTTAGTAAGTATCGGAGTAACCGCTGATCGGCTACCTGGTGTTTCGAAGCCAGCATCAGCCATGCTAGGAATTATTAGTGAAGGCTTTGAAGACGCACATTATTTTATTGGTCACGACCACCATGGCTCTTCTTCGATGAGTTGCCACGACCATCATGACCATCATGACCATCATGAACATCACGATGCCCATCATGGTCACGATGGAATGCATAGCCAACACCAGCATGACCATACAGCGATCAGAGCTCTCCTAAACCAACGACTCGATCATGGACATAGTCATAATCATGATATAGATTTACCCACTCGTTTACTTAAATTTCTTTTTTTACCGATTTATTGTCTTGCTAGTCTCTGGGATATGAGCTGCAGTCAATTCAATAGTGAGACAGATAAAAAACTCAGTCTATCGGAGGCATGGAACAGGCAAACGGGTTCGACAACGGAAGATCAACAGCTGGCTATTAGTCCATCGATTAGCGATGAGGAAAAACCATCCAATGCATGGAAAACTGAGCACGCTGTTTTTCGAATACAACGATATAAAGAAAAAAAGCTGTATAACGTCTGGATAGGAAATGACCTGGCTAAAAAAACAGGAGAAGCATTGACATCCTTGCAAGATCAATTATGCACGACCAACAATACTCATCATGTATTGGAACCTATGAAAACAGAACCCCATACAAAACATCGTTTTTTCAGTGATCCTTCCAAGGAAACCTCTGCGTTCCTCGAAGAACTAACAGAACGAATTAATGGACCGCATCGATGATCTATTATTTAGGTCTACATCCAGATTGATTGTAAGAGCAACATTACTCCAACAGATGTTTAAGTCCAGCAAGATGAGAGCGAGCCAATGCTTTTGACTTTAACTCATCTTTGGGTTGGCCTGGCTTACCGTACCACTCTAAGCTATCTTGCGGCAACTCATCCAAAAAGCGACTAGGTAAACAATCTTGCAGCTCACCTCCTCGCCGGCGCTGTCTGGCTAGAGTAAGGCATAGTCCTTTTTGTGCGCGCGTGATTCCCACATAAGCTAGCCGACGTTCTTCTTCAATTTGCTGATCATCGATACTAACCCTGTGGGGCAAGAGCTCCTCTTCCATGCCAACTAAATACACGTAGGGAAATTCTAAGCCTTTAGATGCATGTAAGGTCATAAGCTGCATCACGTTACTATCTTGCTCATCGGTCTGTTCAAGAATATCAATGAGTATCAATTTGTTAACAACATCGCCTAAACCATGACTAGACTCTTTAGCCAGTAATCGATCTACCCATTCGATAAGCTCGATAATATTATCCATACGTTTTTGGGCTTGCAATGGAGTATCACACTGCTCATACAAATAAGCCTCATAGCCAATCTCTTGCACCATATCCTTGAGAACATCAACAATAGGCTCATGAGCACAACGTTGTTTGATGCCTAAAAACCATTGCTTAAATGATTGTAATAATGCTCGTGGTTTGTCAGGCAACAATGAACTCAGGGCTAAATGATCACAACAAGTAAGCAGATTTTGTCTTCGGCTATGAGCATAATTCACCAAGGTTTCTAATGTGGTTTCCCCAATACCACGTTTAGGCGTGTTGATAATTCGTAAAAATGCTGCGTCATCACAATCGTTACTGAGCAATTTTAAGTAAGCAAAAATATCTTTGATCTCGGTACGAGAAAACCAAGACAACCCTCCACTAATACGATAAGGGATACTATGTTGACGTAGAATCTTTTCAAACGATCGTGATTGGTGATTGCCACGATATAAAATTGCATAATCATGATAATTACTACGTGTGCGCAATTTATGGCTAATCAAATCAGCTACAACCTGCTCCACTTCGTCTTGTTCATCTTTGCAACAAAGGACTCGTAGATGATCCCCCATTCCTAACTGACTCCATAATTTTTTGCTAAATAAGTGCGTATTATTGGCAATCAAATGATTCGCTGCATGCAAAATATGACCGGTAGAACGATAATTTTGTTCCAACTTCATCACAATGATCTTAGGAAAATCTATTTTAAGTTGAGCAAGATTTTCTGGCCTCGCACCACGCCAAGCATAAATCGACTGATCATCATCGCCAACTACAGTAAAATGAGCTCGCTCGCCTACTAAAAGCTTTACCAGACTATATTGACAGGTATTTGAATCTTGATATTCATCAATTAATAAATGGCGAATTTTATTCTGCCAATACGCTAATATATGAGGGTTATCTTGGAGCAGCTGCACCGGCAAACGTATTAAATCATCAAAATCAACAGCATTATAAGATTGCAATGCTTGCTGATATCGCGTGTAAATACATAGAATGTCCGTTAACACCGACTCTAATGCCTGCTTTTCCAAATCAGCAGGCGCTAACATTTCGTTTTTCCAACGCGAAATCTGCTGTTGTACACGTAATAATTCTTCACGATCATTAGCCTTAGCCACGGCCATAAAACCACGCAATAACTGCAAACAATCTTCGCTATCAAAAATCGAAAACCCAGGCTTTAAATAACAAACATCAACATTGCGTTTGAGAATACTCAAACCCAATGTATGGAAGGTTGCTACTTGCAAACCTCGTCGAGAGTTAGCAGGGAGCACAGTAGCGACTCGAGTACGCATTTCATTTGCAGCTTTATTGGTAAACGTTACAGCAAATACATTTGCAGCTTTATAACCACATTGTTCGATAAGATATGCAATTTTTTGCGTAATAACGCGGGTCTTGCCACTACCTGCGCCGGCTAAAACCAGTAAAGGACCATCAATATAACGCACTGCAGCTTTTTGTTGGGTATTCAACATATAATTTAAGTCATCATCAATTAGTGGAGATACAATCTAGTAGGTATTGGCGCCTCATCAAATAACAAGGACCGGATAATCCTGATATAAGTCGTGCGGCGGACATCGGATGATATACAGGATAAAATAGCATACTTATCTCAACTTTAGCCATTATGAGTTATAGTCGAAAGTGGTGTATGACAAGTTAAATTAGGTGGCGTATTCTG
>JBMLTO010000041.1:0-21611 GCA_049239925.1 Legionella sp.
TTTGTCAACGGCCTTGGAGTTGTGCGACACACCATAGTATTGGATATGCCCACTTTAGCTGCCTAGAAAGCCCTTCGAGACGCGCGCGTAGCACGCTCCTCAGGGCGAACGGTCCTGGGAAAAATGGCTAAAGTCGAGTACTTCAGAATTAAAGTTTTTTGAATGTGATTAGATCGAATTGCATAATAAACCGCCCCAACCCCTCCTGCATCTATGGCTCTCTCTGTTTTTGCAAGAAAAAAAGCAAGTGAAAAGTGACGTATTTGCATACGTGTCTCCGACTATTAATGATTAGGGCAATGAATCAGGTTCATCTTTAACTTGACCATTTCCTGGATGCCGCGAACAAGTTGCCACGTAGGCGGGAGGATGAATTGTCAACACGCCCTAATTATCTTTTGCACATCGGTCCCTGTTCAATAAGGGTAACAGAAACTGTCCTGTATAGGATTGTTGGCAAAGAGCTACCTCTTCAGGAGTGCCGACTACAATCACCTGCCCTCCTTTACTGCCTCCTTCAGGCCCTAGATCAATGATCCAATCTGCTGTTTTTATCACATCTAAATTATGTTCAATGATTACAATAGTATTTCCCTGATCGCGTAAGCTTTTTAAGACATGCAGCAGCTGTTTGATATCATGAAAATGTAAGCCAGTTGTCGGTTCATCAAGAATATATAAAGTACTTCCTGTACCACGTTTAGATAATTCACGAGCTAATTTAATGCGTTGCGCTTCTCCCCCTGAAAGCGTAGTAGCACTTTGCCCGAGACGAATATAAGACAATCCAACATCTATTAATGTTTGACATTTTCTCGCCAATAAAGGCACTGCATCAAAAAAAACCCGGGCATCTTCGACAGTCATCTCCAATATTTCATGGATATTCTTGCCTTTGTACTGAATATCTAGTGTTTCTCGATTGTAACGTTTACCCTTACAAACATCACAAGACACATAAATATCTGGTAAAAAATGCATTTCTACTTTAATAAGACCATCACCCTGACAAGCCTCACAACGACCACCACGAACATTAAAACTGAAGCGTCCTGGTTGATAACCACGGGCACGAGCTTCAGGAGTCCCTGACAGTAATTCACGAATAGGCGTAAACAACCCTGTGTACGTAGCAGGATTCGATCGCGGTGTGCGTCCTATCGGACTCTGATCAATATCGATGACCTTATCACATAGCTCCAAGCCAGTCACTTCTTGTACATGACCGATAACCGATAAGCTAGCACGATTTAGTTTTACGGCAGCGATTGGATACAGAGTATCGTTGATTAAGCTCGACTTACCCGAACCTGATACACCAGTTATACAAGTCATGACGCCCAAGGGAATACGTACATCAACATTAACCAAATTATTGCAAGACACACCAAGCATGGCAATCACCTTTTGCTCATTAATGGCGACACGCTTAGTCGGAACAGCAATAGCTTGGGTACCTTTAAGATATTGTCCTGTTAGGGAGAGCGGATTATCGATGATAGCCGCAGGTGAACCAGAGGCCACAATGGTGCCACCATGAACGCCAGCACCCGGACCGATATCTAATACGTAGTCCGCTAAACGAATTGCATCTTCATCATGCTCAACAACAATGACACTATTACCCAAGTCTCGCAAGTGTAATAATGTTTTTAATAAACGTTCATTATCTCGTTGGTGAAGACCAATCGATGGTTCATCAAGAATATACATGACACCAACCAATCCAGAACCTATTTGACTAGCCAACCTTATACGTTGTGCTTCGCCCCCTGATAAAGTTTCTGCACTACGAGCGAGCGATAAATAATCTAAACCAACATTCACTAAAAAACCTAGACGCTCAACGATTTCCTTCTTAATTTTTGCTGCTATCTCACCTTTAGCGCCCGGTAAAACTAATTGCTGAAAAAACAGATAGGCTTTATCAATCGAATACGCAGAAATTTCCGGCAGCGTTGTATCTGAAATATACACATGCCTCGCCGCCTCACACAATCGCGTACCTCCACACCGTTGGCAGGGACGAGATGATAAATATTTAGCCATTTCATCCCGTACCATAGATGATTCTGATTCACGATAACGACGATACATATTTGGAATAATCCCTTCAAAGGGATGTTTCTTAAGCAAAAAACCCCCATGAGGACGTTGGTAACGAAATTCGATAACCTCATGATTGCTACCATATAAAACGACATCTTGGATAGCTTTTGGTAGATCACAAAATGCAGTATCAACAGAAAATTGATACTTATGAGCTAAAGATTCCAATAAACTAAAATAATAATTTGTGCGTTTATCCCAACCGCGAATAGCTCCATCGGCAAGACTCAATGTTTCATTATAAATAACACGCGCAGGATCAATAAATTGATCGCTACCTAAACCATCACAATCGGGACAAGCTCCAGCAGGGTTATTAAATGAAAACAATCGTGGCTCTAGCTCGCCTAAACTATAGCCACAGGCAGTACAAGCAAATTTCGAAGAATACACTGTATCCGCAAAATCACCATTGACTGCAGCAACAATGGCAACACCATCAGCAAGGCTTAATGCATTTTCAAAAGACTCACTTAAACGCTGTCCCAAATCAGCCCGCACTTTAAATCGATCAACAACAACCTCAATGCTGTGTTTTTGCCGTAAATTTAACTTAGGTGGCTCATCTAGCTCATAAATTTCACCATCAATACGAGCACGCACATAACCCTGTGCTTGTAATTGCTGGAGCACTTGTAAGTGTTCACCTTTCCTCTGACGAATGACAGGCGCTAAAATCATCACTTTACTATCCAAAGGCATCGCTAACACCTGATCGACCATTTGGCTAACTGTTTGCGCATGCAAGTTAATACCATGGGTGGGACAGCGTGGTTCACCAACCCGGGCAAATAACAAGCGCAAATAATCATAGACTTCAGTGATCGTACCCACGGTAGAACGTGGATTATGGGAGGTTGCTTTTTGCTCAATTGAAATAGCCGGCGATAAACCCTCTATCGAGTCAACATCGGGTTTTTCCATCATCGATAAGAATTGCCTTGCATATGCCGATAGCGATTCAACATAGCGTCGCTGACCTTCCGCATAAAGCGTATCAAATGCTAGCGATGATTTTCCAGAACCGGATAGTCCGGTAATGACAATAAGCTTATCACGTGGTAAATCAACGTTAATCTGTTTTAAATTGTGCGTTCGGGCACCACGAATACTGATAGTGTGCATATGCATCGCCATGTAGAATAAAATCAAATTATTATAGTTTGGTTATAGCCATCAAACAAATTAAAACTCTAGATACTCTGTAGAAAAGAAAAAGCAGTCAGGCTATCCGTTGTCAAATAATTTTAATAACGATAAAAAAAAGGAGACCCTGTTTGGTATAGGGAACTATAGTGATATAATTCTTCGCACAGACAGTTTATATAAAAATTGTGAGTAACAATGCCTACTCTTCTCCAGTTAACCTTCATTGTTTCACTTTTTTGTTTAAGTGCGCCTCAAGCTGCCAATTTAAAAAAAATAGAGCAAAACATTAGTGATTCAGTCATCACCGCTAAAATAACCGCCAAGTTTGCTAAATATAATGACCTTAATTTGCTAAATATCTCGGTGTCAACACAGTATGGTAAAGTGAAACTCTCTGGTCATGTACGCAATAAGAAAGCTTTCGTAGCAGCATTGAGACTAGCAAAAGACACCAAAGGTGTTGTTGGCATTGATGCAGATAACCTGGATATAAAGTTAGTCAATTCATCGTTTACTGATGCCTACATTACAGCCAAAGTCGAATCAGCCATATTGAAAGCCAAAGTTCTTGATGATGAATCGATTCCATTAGTTGGAATAAGTGCATCAACTAGTAATGGAGTAGTCTGCCTAGCAGGGACTTTAGCTAATGAAAAAGCTGTTTTTGCAATACTGAAGCGAGTGAATGCGGTACGCGGAGTAAAGAAGATAATTTCTAACTTAATTGTCAAACAAAGGTAATCAACCACGACTGATTCTAACCTTGTTAGGGATGCGTATCGCACGTATCGGTGGTAACCCATTTGTCAATACGTAGGCTTGCCATTATCTTATGGCTAAAAACCATCAACAGATCTATAATCAAGAATAGATTGATATAGGCGAAGCAATCTAAGTAAACGTCTCATCTAAGCTTTTCCATAATAACTATAGGAAAAAATTTGAGTCATACGTATCGCAAACTTAGCGATTGTCTATTAAATAATGAACTATTTTATCCATCATGAAACCTACCATTTTAATCATGAGTTGCGAACATGCAAGCAATATAATACCCGAAGAGTACCAACATTTATTCCTGGATGATTTGCCGGTACTGGCAAGCCATAGAACGTGGGATAAAAGTGCTCAAGAAATTACAAGTTACCTCAGTCAATTATTTGAATGTGACTATGTCCTCACAAGGATTAGTCATTTAATCATCGATTGCAACCGTAGCCTTGCTCATAATGATTGCTTTTCTGCGTATAGTCGTCATTTATCAGAAAAGGATAAACAACATTTAATCGATGAATTTTATCTCCCGTATCGACAGCACGTTGAAAAGCTGATTCGCAAACAAATAGATAATGGTAATCAAGTACTGCATTTATCCATACACAGCTTCATTCCCGAGCTAAATGGCAAAGTTCGTAACGCAGCAATAGGACTTCTGTACGATTCGAGCAGGCATGGCGAACAAGAAGTAGCCAGATTATGGTGCGGTTTATTATCAGCACAGAAGCCAGCTTATCGTGTCCGTAAAAATTATCCCTATCGTAGTCATTCAAATGGATTGATATCTAGTTTACGTAGAAAATTTTGTGAAGAAGACTATCTAGGTCTGGAAATTGAGTGCAATCAAGCAATTACGGAGAATACTGAATCTCTCACACAACTACAGCATATGCTTGCTCATACATTGGATGAATTACTACAATTACTTTAGTTCTAATCGATTCACTGAACCGAGCGTTTTACTATTCAAGCTGACATTGAGGACACAGGCCATAAATATTCAATGCATGGCCAGTCATCTTAAACTGAACACGTTCAGCAATCATTTGTTGCCTTGTCTCTATTATTTCATCTACAAACTCTTCCACGCGACCACATTGAATACAAACTAAATGATCATGATGTTCAACTTGGCTCAATTCATAAACAGAATAGCCACCCTCAAAATTATGCCGATTAATCAAACCGACGGCCTCAAATTGAGCGAGTACTCTATAGACTGTAGCAAGAGCTACATCCTCGCCCATAGCGAGTAGCGCTTTGTATATATTCTCAGCACTTAAATGATGGCTAGTTGATTGTTCTAATATTTGTAATATTTTTAAACGAGGCATAGTAATTTTTAATCCGGCATCCTTTAACTGCCGACTTTCTTCCATATAATCTCCTTAGATTTCAACATTAATCACATCAAGAGAAGACAACTAGGGCGCGTTGACAATTCATTCATCCACCCACCTACATGCCGAGACTTGTTCGCCGCATCCAGGACATGGCCAGGTTCAAGATGAGCTGTGGTCTAAACTGAAGGAGATCATGCTACAACATCAAATAGATGACAAGTCTAATCTTCGTATGATGGTTGAGGAAATCTTATATCGTATGCCTGTTGGCTGTCCTTGGCGAGACCTACTCATAGAGTTCGGATGTTGGAATTCTATTGATCAACCATTGAATCATTGGTCGTCAAAAGACCAATGGATGAAAATGTTTAAAGATCTTATACAACATCCGGAGCTTGAATAGGAATTGATTGATGGTAGTATCGTCCGTTGCCATTGGAGAGGAACATCAAGTACAGCTAAGTGGAATGCGCATATATTGGTTGATGATGAGGTTCATGAAACTGATGTAGAGGCTGACGTGAACAGCGATTCAAAAACTGGTCCAGGCTATAGACGTTAAATTTGATTGAGAACTTAAATCCAGACTGGCGTGATCGGTATGAAGAAATTTGCTGCTGATTAAGATCAAATACATGTCGCGAACAACTCGCGACATGTAGGCGGGAGAATGAATTGTCAACACGCCCTAATAACATAGGTTATTCTTGATTAATCTCATGTTATGATAAATTAAATTGTCGACCAGCATCTTAATCTGACCGACGATGAATTGCAGATGACATCCTATTATGGCGAAATTTTTTTTCTAGAGGCAAAGAAATGCGAATTAGAACTATTCTCATAAATGTGGCTTTGATATGTTCACTTACTAATTGTGTATCACTTGACCATAAAAATAGAGCAGTGCAACAAGGTAATTTATTACCAAAAGAAAAGATTGAACGGTTAAAACATGGCCTCACTAAAGAAGACGTCGCGACTCTTATGGGAACAAGCATGATGCCTCCCTTGTTCAACAACGATCGTTGGGATTATGTTTATACCTGGAGAAAAGGAAATAATCCATTGCGCATCAAACATATTAGTCTCTATTTTGAGCAAAACCGCCTGGCCAAAATAGAACAGAAGCCATAAAAAGCCCACTAGGACTTTTTAGCTTTTGCTCTCTGTCGCCTACTGTCTTTGGGATCTATTTGCAGCGGGTGATAAAACTCGATACGATCGCCGTGTTGTACGATCCGATGTAAATCGACCACCTTCCCAAAAATACCAATGCTCATTTTCTTCGTTTCTGGATATGATTCGTAGACTTTTGATAAGTCAATGATCTGAGCAACAGTTGCAGGAGATTTAGCAGTTATATGACGGCGAATAATCTGTCCACGATTACAATAGATTAATTCAATCTTGACCATAGATATCCTGGGCGCGCTCACAAAATGCATCAACCATCTTCTCAGTTATTTGCTCAAACATTGGACCTAAAATCATAGAGAACATCCGTCCAACAAACTCAAACTCCAAATCAAAAGACACCAAGCAACCGTTAGCAACTTCATCAAATCGCCAAAAGCCTTCAAGGTGACTAAATGGACCATCTACCAATCTAATTTCAATCATTTTATTGGCTTGTAAACGATTTCGTGTAGTAAATGATTTACTCATACCAGCCGCGGCAATCACCAAAGTAGCCTGCACTTGATCTTGATCACGATGATGCACGATGCTATGCGAAAAATACGGTAAGAATTCAGCATATCGTTCTACATCATTAACAAGTGTGTACATTTGCTCACACGTAAATGGTACTACTCGCTCTTTTTTAACAACAGTCATCAACCACCACCCCGTGCAAATTGCGACGATTTACATGTGAAACGATCCATTCAGCCAAGACCTGTATTTCTTCAAAACAAATTGAATGTTCCATAGGATAATATTGCATAGAAATATCTTGATACCCTCGTGCTAATAACCATTGTTGGCTTTGTTGGGTCCACTGCGGCAAAACAATTTGGTCAAATTGGCCTGCGGCAAGAAATATGGGGGTATCAATTATCAGGGCGCTATTGCAATCATCAGCTAAAGGCAAATATGCGGACAACGAGATAATTCCCCCCAAACTGGAAGGCATTCGTAATCCAGTAAATAAAGCCATCGCTCCACCCTGAGAAAACCCTGCCAAAAAAATCTGTTGTGGTAATAATCCCTGGGTAATCTGTTGCTCAATGACTTCGCGTATCATTAACTCCGATGCTAATATACCCTGACGATCTTGACGATCCAGAAGGCTAGTGCCAACAATATCATACCAAGCACGCATAGGAATATTATTGTTTATCGAGACTGGGCGGATAGGCGCATCGATAAAAACATGACGCACAGGAATCGTCAATGCTAACTGCTGCGCTAGCCCCATCATATCTTGAGCATCGGCACCTAAACCATGCATCCATATCATGCAAGCCCAAGGCGTCTGGACTGGCTCATTAATGTATACGCTCAATTAGATATCTCCAATAAAATTCAAATTATCGCCAAAGCCTGTTTGTATAGCAAGATTATCCAGGTGATTACCACTAAATTCATTATCCAAATCAAGAAAGCTCTTACCCCCAATCTTCTTTCACTTTTGGGGTCATGCACTTTTGGGATCACGTCTTTCCTCTTTGACTTTTATCTAATTAATTAATTTTAAGTTGAATTTACAAACAAAAGGCAAAGGGAAAGACATCCCCCCCGAGACACGAGGAGTTGAGTTGAAAAACGGCGTTGATGGGACAACGTGGCGGAGCATTTCCTGATAGTCACGGCGGTTTTAATGCAAGATATACTGCGTTGAGTGCTTTTTCCGTTTTTTTTTATGCAATCTCCATCATTGTCATCTCATCAAACGCAATCAGCAAATCAGTGACCCATAGGATGTTTTTATTCTTTTTTATCAATGGCTTAAGTGCCTTTTATCTATATTAAGTTGAGGGGTTCGGTGAGGTCGATAATTGTCATTAAACCTATTTTTTGATATAATAATGAACAATTAATTATGTGGTCTAATCAATAGAGGCCTTTATGCCATTATTTTCATCAAAAGATTTGGTGCCTTTAGCTAAAAAAAACTTAGGTTTAAGGCTCACAAGCAATACAAATGAAGCTAAGTCTGGTGGATTTGGTGATGCCATACCCTTATCCCATCTCGCAGGGGCGAATGACATTATAGAATTTATAACTTTATCATTCCTTCCCGAGTTGCCACAAGAACGAATGGAAGCTATCTATAAACGATATAAACAAAATGATGTTCAATTAACTGATTGCATGCCTCGCTTACTTCTACATTATGCAGCGCAGCATAATATTGACGATGCGAGAGAACGATTAGCCCATAAAAAAGACCCTGTAACAGCGGGCTATATTAAATTACAAGTTGGAGCAATTGCATCTGAGGCAAAAAAATTAGCATCCTTTTATGGCTCTTCAAAATTTGTATACCCTTTAGACCTCACTGTGAAAAATCTACCTTATTTGGCAGAAGAGCTGGCCTATAATTTTAATGAAAAACTTCAGCTAAGATTGGCAAGAAACTACGACACATATGCAACAAGTGATGATATGGATTATTTGTTTTTAACAGAGGACTCTCAAGGCTCTCGAAATTATCAGGAAGGATATGACTTTAATAATTATCCATTAGGAAAAATAGGTAGTCGCCAGTTCGATTCTTCAAATGTTGTAAAACAGGTGATGTTTTTAGGCGGAGAAAAACGCACTCCCGATTCTGAAAAAAATTTAGAAAACTGCATTTATAGCTCTATAAAAGATATCCTAAACAATGAGCTTTATGCCTCATTACGCCAGCTTAAGCAAAGCATTGAGCTAAAATTAAATCAATACTCCAATTATCCTGAAGATTTTAAGAATGCTTGTAATGGGATGATAGCATTAGTTGCCAGGTTACAAGAAAATGAACAGCTTTCGTCCGAAGAGTCTATTGGTTTACTGCAAAAGACTGCAAGTCTTATCGATAATCCAGCAGAATACAAAGCATTTCTCACTGAAGCAAAAAGTTATAGCATAGTTGACGGGGGTCGGTTAGCAGCTTATATGCTATTAATTGCTGGCTGGACGGCTAAGATTGTGACGATTAATCACGCAGGAAATGCATGGATTAGACTTGCAAATGAAAAGCTCGATTATCTTGCAACAACTGAACGATGTGCTGATGCGAGTGAATCTTATTCGATCGGGATGTAACAGTCGCCTCAAACCACAATAAGTGAGGTATCGGGGGCAAGTCTTTCCCTTTACATCAAATCCCTCTACGTTATGCCGTTCTAGGTGCTTGTGCATCAACCAGAATAGGGTTTTCCATCATGTAATGGTCATAACTTAACTGATTGGTTTGGTCTTTTTGTGCCGAACTTAGAATATCTTGCGTGTATTTTTTATTAATTGGGTCGAATTCAAATAATGCTTTGCTTGCTTCGGTTTTATGCCTATTAAAAAATGTAGCATGATAGGTCTCTCTATGTGCACTATTAGAAAGCCCCTGACCCAATGGAGCAACTAAAATCATTCCGGCCCCAACGAGAACTGCTGATATCATTTTAACCAGACATTCAATGATCTGATACAACCAACCATGTCCCATTTTCCCATCCGCGCACTCGATGTACTCTTTACAGCTATACTGAAATTTCTCTAAGGCTTGCTGAATAAATGCTTGTTCACTTGAAAGGATGAGTGTATCAAATAGTGCCACCCCAGCGTTCTCAATTCCATTGAATAATTCCTGCACATCGCTGACATTATCATGTACTTTGTGGACTTGTTGTTTTAATTGTACTAACTCCTTGTAAAAACTGTTTTTTATTTGACCGACTTCGTTGAGGTATTTTTTCAAAGAAGCTGCCACGAATTTTTGTTTCAAATATGGGTTAAATAATCCTAATGACTGGGCTAGGTGAAAAAGACTATCTAACGTTAGATAATCGTGATTGATACAAGCTTCTAGTGTTTGCTGGGTGTGCTTAAACAGAGGATTTTTCGTAACTAAAGAAACAGTACTGCTCTGTGTAGTGTTTACACAAATATGGATAAGCGTATCAGGGGATACTTGAGGATGCTCCGCAATCACTTTCATTAAATCTTCATCATGCTCATGCCCCATCAACATCATTAAAGATGTATCTGATATGTTATGATTTTTAGCAATTATAACGCGTAAAGAATTGGTACAGCATCGATGCGCATCAACCAATCTAAGCATAGCATCATCGAATTTCCCTGTTGCTATCAGCGAGTTAACTAATTCTTCTAGAGAACTGCTGTTATCGATCCAGTCACATAATTGCTTAATTAACGCAAGCGATATATCTGCTTTTGCAAACTTTGCTAATAACATTTTCCAATATGAGTTTAATAATCCTAATGACCAGGCTATGTGGAAAAGACGATCTAACTCTAGAATTTCATCGTCATTCATGCAAACTTCTAATGTTTGCTGGGTATGCTTAAAATAACAATTATTCATGACTAAAGAACGCCTACTGCTCTGTGTAGTGTTTACACAAATATGGATAAGCGTATCAGGGGATACTTGAGGATGCTCCGCAATCACTTTCATTAAATCTTCATCATGCTCATGCCCCATCAACATCATTAAAGATGTATCTGATATGTTATGATTTTTAGCAATTATAACGCGTAAAGAATTGGTACAGCATCGATGCGCATCAACCAATCTAAGCATAGCATCATCGAATTTCCCTGTTGCTATCAGCGAGTTAACTAATTCTTCTAGAGAACTGCTGTTATCGATCCAGTCACATAATTGCTTAATTAACGCAAGCGATATATCTGCTTTTGCAAACTTTGCTAATAACATTTTCCAATATGAGTTTAATAATCCTAATGACCAGGCTATGTGGAAAAGACGATCTAACTCTAGAATTTTATCGTCATTCATGCAAACTTCTAATGTTTGCTGGGTGTGCTTAAACAGAGGATTTTTCGTAACTAAAGAAAAAGTACTGCTCTGTGTAGTATTCACAAAAATATAAGCAAGCATATCGTTGGATACTCGAGGATGTTCTGCAATCATTTTCATTAAATCTTCAAATACAATAGTATCGCTTGCAAATGCCTCTAATAATCGACGAGAGCAGTTTAGCTCCATTGCTTTTTCAATCAAATGATGTTTAGAAAGAGCACTCAAATGCTTATGCTGTAAAATTGCTTCAAATGAATAGCAATCGTTGATCTGTGTTACCAGGCTGTCTACCCACGGAATCTCCATGTTTACAGTTGGATTGATTAATAATCCATATAATATGTATGGGTTATTCTCTGCAGCAGGGAGTAGCTGTTTAATTTCATCCGATGTAATCTGCTCATAAATTCCTGGCATCGCCATTAACATCATGGGCTTAAGAAATTTTTTAGGCAAAAATGGCATTAAAAAAGTTAATATTTTGTATTCATTCACCCAAGCTAACAAAACAGGGTTATCGCCAGTAAATAATTTCAATTCTGGGAATACCGATAACAATGAAGCCAGCTCATGGTCCTTCAGCGAAGCGAGCATAGATCGTTTACTAGATGAGCAGGGTGATTCATAATATTTACAAATTGAACTAAAAATTGATTCAACCTGTTCCAATCGTTTTAGATGTTCACCAATATATTGGTTTGCTAAGAGAGGGACGTCCCAATCAACTTTAATGACCTGGTCTTTTAATCCCAAGCGCATGTCTTTCAGTGCATTCGCCAAAGCAATGTAGCCGGATATATTGAAATTTTCGCATTCAGGATACTTACTTTTCCATTGAAACTGTTCATTAATGAACGGGTATTGGTCAAAAACAAACTTCATGACTTCTGATTGCTCAGATAATAAGGTACGCAATTGCTGTTCATGCAAAGGCAAGGTTTCTCGATTAGGTGATAAGTATTGATCAAAAAAATCTAATTTTTGCTTGGTGTCTTTAAGCAACCAGCTCAAGGTATGAACTTGATTAATGAGCAGATTATATTCTCCATTAAAAAATCTTATCTGTTCAATAATGACCTGATATTCTTTATTCTCTAGGTAATCTTGAGGTGGTTTACCTGCTAAGATAGTATGTTGAGTCGTACTCAGCCATGAGGAATGGCTTGGAAAATCAAATGTTTGAATCATCACATAACATTCTGTTGCTGATAAAATAATGCAGTCCAATTTATCAGATGTTTGCGTGAAAAATAGGGCATGTACGGGTTTTAACAGGCTTAATAAATTTTTTTGTTGCTTATAAGTCTTATAATAATTGATAGTGGTTGTAATATTATCGCTGAAACCCATATCAAAGGTTGATCCCGACGATTTTAGAAGTTCGTTTAAAGTTTTTGTCTCCTTGAAAGCGGATTTAAGGGGTGTGTAGGGGTTTGGTTCTAAATTTTTTTCATAGCATTCTAGCTGGGTTTCTTTCTCTAGGTATTGCTCAACTTGAACTTGATATTGTATTTCAACCGCTTCGCCCAACATGGATGAATTGGCAACATAGGTAGGTGGACAGCCGGCTGTATTGCACACCTGATCAACGATAGTCTTTAATTGCTCATTCATTGCCGTTCTTTCTGGTGAAGACAAGGTCTTACCTATAAGTTTCGCCCAATTCTCAAAATGTCTTGTTTGATAGGCGCTTAAAAAAGAAGCGGTATCATGTTTGATACTTACTTGACCAAAACGTTGGAAGAAATCCAGATAATGCGCCTCAATAAAATACGATTGGTAGCGTTGAGCTAGCTTGGTTTGGTCTTGTGGAGATTGTTGGCCTTGTAGGCTCAGTAGTCTTTCCAGCAAGTTATTTCTAATCAAATTTGTAATCTTGAGCTTTGCAGCGTCAATCAGTTGCTCTTGTAAATCAAGCTGTTGTTGCCTATACATGGACTGAACTATCGATTTTATGGATTTATCTTGTAAAGAAGAGGGGATAATTAAATCCAGTGTTTGATGACCGTCTACCAATTCACGTAATCGCATGACCCCTTGGAAAAAAGCATCGAATGTTGTCTGATGATCCACCATGACCAGTGCATGCGCATGTGCTGCTTGTTTGATATCCACGCCAATAACATGCGCTTGGTCATAATAAGTAAAACGCTCTTCCGGTAAGCTCATTAACCGTTGATTAATATCATTTATTTCTGAAGATTTTAATTGGATCAGTTGCGGTGTTCCTGTAAAGGATTGAACTTTGATCGCTGACAAGCAATTATTATGAAAAAATAATATGTGTTTAACCGGCTTGGGTAATTGGAATTTCTCAGCATGGCTATGAACATAAGCAGCAAGGAGAATAGCTACTTCGATATTACTCACTGCTTTAAAGGTCGCAGCAATATCAATCAGGGCACGAATGCATTGTTCACGCGAACATTTAGTAAATATTTCCTCAATAAATGCTTTTGTATTGGTAAAATCAACTTGAATTATTTTGGGCTTTTTGGCAAGCAATCCATTGTAAACATAGCCTTCAGTGCCATCGGTCAATGCGGGTTCATAAGTTAAGCGTTGATGAAAAGTCTGATAATTTGATGGAGTACCACTCATCCCTTGGCAGGAACGAACTAAATCGACATGATTACAGGCATTACTGTGTAACACTGACATGTCCATCTTGATATGCGGTAAAATTCGCGTTTTGAGTACCTCAATGATGCAAGCCCGATTACGTGATAACAAATTATAAATTTGGTTAAATTGCGCTTCATCATCTAAGTCCAGCATACTGAAGCGTAAATGACTAGGTTGAACTAGGGTGTTGAATATGGCTGCAACAGTCGTTTCATCAAGCGATGTTTTGTTTTCTGAGTAGGCTTGTGCCAACCAGTCGCTGAGCATGCATCTGCATAATTCCTTGCTCATCCCCATAATCATCATCCATTGAATGGTATAATTATTTGTCTCAAGAAAATTTCCAAATCGACTTCGCTCATTCGGGACATTATTTGCTTTATAAGGTATTGCAACCATTCCCTGGTATTCTTTAATCAGGTGTGATGGGCCATAGTGTACGCCGGGCTTTCGCCTTAAGGTATAGGCTAATAAATGGCTCAATTGCATCTTATAAAAAGCAAATTGTTCGCGTACCATGGGTTCAGCTTGCATCACATAATCCGGGATTACAGAACTCTGACCAAGAAAATAGAGACGTAACGCTTCTTTATCACCATTCTCGATATCAGTAAGATAGAGACTCAATGGGCTTTTAGGATGAGTGAATACGGCTTTGGTGAGGCACACCATTAATTCTTGATATTGATAGTCGTAAATCAACAATGAATGATTGAGCAAGACATCGCTTACTTTGTAATTCTTGGTTTTATCTAAGTTCGATACACCCGTGAGTTCAACATGATACATAAATTGATACAATTCCAGGCTTGTCTCAATCATTGAGCGCGGCATTGCAAAACCTTCACCCAGGCTATAATTCAGTTTATTTTTTAATAATAATTCCTGATGCACCTCATCAATCATTAAATCTGCCCGGTACTTAAATAATAAAATCAACTGGTTCAAATTTGAGATTTGCCCTTCCCATTCAATCAATGCATTGCGATCGTTCTCAGTAGCATTATTTTGCGGTGGAACTAATAACAACTCTAGGTATTTTAGCTCCAGGGACTGCAATGCACTACCGGTTGTGATCAAGTAGTCTTTATTTACCATGATGCGTGTTAGGTGTTCATGAAGTTGCGCTAATCGCCGTGACGTGTGGTTAGAATTACGATTAAATTCAAACAAATGGGCTGTCTGTCCAAACAGCGATATCGAGGTGGCTTTTAAATCCACATAATTGGTATGCAATAAACTGGGTGGCACTTCGATCACAACTAAGTTCGCCCCGGTTGCTTTTCTCTTAGCCAGAATAGGTAAAATAACTTTAGATTTACCTCCACCCATAATAACTTTCTCTATCCGCTCCTCGTATTGTCGTTGTTGGTTTGGACGCAATAATTGTTGTAATACTTGAATTTGTTGGTTACGCAATAAATGTCCTGTATGAAACTGCAGAATGCTGAGTTCAGGATCATCGATGACGCTGACTAAATTATCAGCAAAAATAATTTTGGCTAGTTCATAACTTTTTTGTTGAAGATTGGCTGATTCAGCGTTCTTATTAATCAATTTCAGATGGCCTCTAAGATGGCTTCTAAGCTGTTCTAATTGATTTAAAATTAATTTGTCGGCTACAAATTGCAGAATCTGGCTATGTAGAATAGTTATGTCATCTGGTGATAATTGGGTTCTATTGGCATAATTAGCGATATCATTTTGAAAATAAAGTTTAAGCAGTTCTTCGATAGTCAGCATCATGCGTTGTTGTGCAGCAACTTCAATAGACCATGTTGTTAGCCTACTTCCATCGAGTAATTGATTTGCAATGCGTAATAATTCCGCTGTTTGATTAGCTAGGCGCTTATGAAGATCAATAGTAATCTGATTGACCTGCTTTTCTAAATCTAAAAGTAATTGACTATCCAACTTCTTATGGGCAAAGTCTTTTTGCTGCTTCAGTTGTTCAAAAGCCATCGTCCCTATCGTAAATTCGTGATTTGAAAATGGCTGCTCACCCTCACCCTTTTTCCAGGATAGCTTTCGTTTCTCTTGGTTAAAATGGTCCTCTATACTTTTCCACTCCGATTTAAGTTGATTCCATATTTCGGAAAAATGTGCAATAAATGGCAATCTATTGTTATTCTTTTGCTCGATTTTAGGGGGTATTGGTGAATTCATTGCCGGCAAATTCTTCCATATCTCGGTAGCCGTAATTAAGGAAATTCGTTCACTAAAGTCCCAATCTAGTGCACAGATATCAGGAGGAAGTGGTAGATTATTAACCAAATCCACCCACTCATATATCGCCTTTATCTCATGACCTGAGGGTATTTTTTTTGCGGAGATGATTCGGTACAAGACATTGCAAAACATCAGTAAGCTATCATTAGAACTATTGGTTGGTATTTTATGGTTGGCTAATAGGGTCGCGATACAAAAATGCTTTAACTTCTCTTGATGCTTATGATTGGGAGTGGAGGCTATTTGTAGGTAGGTTCCTAAATTTTGCCTCATAGCCTCACCGGTCATCCGTGAATCCAATGAATCCATGATGGCATCTACTTTTTTAGGTTCATGTTGTTGCTCTTCGTCATGCAATAGAGATGAATAGGATAGAATATCAATCGACTTAGCATTGATAGGTTTATATACCAGTTTGGAAGCGATAGACGCTACGCCAGCATTGAGTTTGAGGGTTTGATTTATTTGGTTGCGACGATAATGGTCATACTCCGCTGATCGACTAATTTTTGCTATTGTGTCCAAGGCGAGGTATTCTCGGTGCAGGCTAGTCAACCGCAGTTTGGTGTGTTCATATCCTATTGCGCCGGCAATTTCTCTGCAATCACCTCCCTTATCAGGTGATTGTAAAAAATACCAACCTAATAAACTTTCGCATTCATCATCGCTCAAGATAAACCTTAGTGGTAATTCGCGCCGCATTATTTGCATTTTTTTAAACAACAGATGGATTATATTGTCGATTTGCGAATAGAAATTACTTATTTCACTTAACACATAGCGCTCGTAAGCCCCATTAACTGTGTTGGCGTCAAAATAAGGCTTGGGAAATACTATCGATTTATCCTGCCTTAAAAAGTTTGTTAGCATGGCTAGAGCTTTCAATTGGCAAGCAATCACAGGAGGAGAAGAAATACTTAGATTCTTATCATTTCTCAACACAAGTGGCAGGCCTTTAACTATCCAATACAGATAATGTAATTCCTCATACGTTCCATCCAATCCCCCAAGCTCTGTCTCGCATTTAGTTAGCATATCAAAAGCCAGCTGATATTCATGACTGCCTAAATAGACATAAGCAAGATACAATGCCTCCCCTGGGGTCTGTGGATAAACAGTCCCATTTTTATACTGCAGAACCAGATATTTTTCTGTGCCGTTATATTGCCATAGTGAGGATGTATTTTTTTGCTCTTTTAGCCACTCCTCAAGTGCACTCATTTTCGTGTCTTGTGATAAATAATAATAATGATTATCTGGGTTACGCTTCTTTTCAGAATCAACAATAAAAGGTTGAACAGCTAAAATAAGGATTTGTTGTTCACCACTAGAAAATAATAAAGATGCAATACCGCTCTTAAAAGGATTTTCTTTGTTGTTTAGTTGGTAAACAACGTCATTCCAAACAAATTTTACAGGCTGCAAATGATTAGCTACAAAAAAATTCAAATTATATCGCAACAATTTAATGACAAAGCCAGATTGATGTTGAATGGTGCTAACAAACCCGGGAGACTCAAATTTGTACAGTTGGAAGTTTATATGCCCATAGGAATGACATAATTGGCCAGCCCCAGAGATAGGTTTAAACCAGATGCCTGTTGGATTGCCATCACTATGAAATTGAATTTGATTGTTTTTTGTATCTGTAAGAATCATTTGATTGGTATTAAGCCATCCAAGCCAATCTCCTCCCTTTAGATAAGTAGGTAAGTTGACAGTAGGTAATAGCTTGCTCTTTATCGAATACTGATGTTGTTGTTCGTCACTCAAACCAATCAGTTGAAACCAAGTTGCCGATATCGATGCCAGCATAAATTCGTGATAAATATTGAAACTCATATTTTTTAGAACTACAAAACAAAGCCTACAATTCTTATAAGGATGCTGCAATATGTATACGCTGTCATTATTTGCGCTAAGACAGGATAACTGATTACCAAATCCAAGCATTTTGGTAATAGGATGTTCAAGAATAAATGATGGAATCGGTCGTTGGGCCATACCATCCTTTAAAATAAGTCCATATACAATATTTAATTTCAATTTATTTGCCTGATCCTGCCCAGACACAACATCATAAACAGGAAACCGACCCTGGCATTGCCATATTTGCGGTTCATCACCGGTCAAGTCACTAATAACGGCTTGTACTAATGGGATGGTAGTGAGTTCTGGGTGAAGAGATAGGTATCGTTTGAACTTATGGATAGCCAAATGGACTTGGTTTAACCAATCTTTATCCAATAATTCATAGGGATTATTGCTGCGCATGATGTAAAAATAGGAGCGAAGTGTTTCTCCGAATAAAGCATCCTTAGCTGCCTCAAAGTGATGTTCTAACTCCAGCAGCCTTTGACCAGTTAGAAATCGATAGCGGTGCAGACTGGCTTGAATATTTTTATCCACCTGTGTTGATAAATAAGTAGTTAATTGTAAATGTACCTTAAAAAATCTGGATGCAAATCGCGCAGGATCCAAGAGAATCGCATAATCAGATATCAGAAAATTGAGTCTGATAAAAAAGACGCTATCTTGGGTCAATAGCCCGTTTTTTTGGTAAACATGAAGACCATTGTTAATGAATGAATCAAATTGATTCAAAAACTGTTGTTCATGCTCAAGTGCCAGCTCATGTAATAATAATGCCGGTTGACATAAATTGGCTTCCAAATAAGTCTTCACAGGATTTGAAGTCAGTTTCTGATGTTCGCGATTGAAATAATCTATCGATAACCTAATTTGAGACAAGGGTGACCGTCTCAAATGCCAAAGTTCCCGCGCTGCGGGCTTACAGCCATCGAGCTTAGGAGACATGGGATTTAGCTGATTCGCATTCTCTGAAGAATATTCCCTGCTTACAAAAGGCTCATCCGCGGATAATACCGAAAAAACAATCGGATTTATTAGACTATATTTGTACTTTACTACAGAATGCTCGATATCCTTAGGGATACCACAGATATAGAAGAAGTAGTCATTATTGTTGAGGTTGAAATTTTTTCCAGGCCAACTTCGGGGATTCCAATTAAGCCAATCATTTCCAGGGCACCCTTTATTAAAACTGATGCACAATGATTCTATTACCCATTGTTTTTTAAATAGGTTATAGAGCGATGGATGCTGACCATTACTTGTCAGCGTATCGAAATGAAAGGCTATATATACAGCTGCTTCAAGGTTATATCTTTTGATTTTTTTACACAGTTCTGATTTTATAAGACCATATTTCTCGTGAAATTTAGACTTCAATTCGCCCACAAACTCAGGTGCAAGCTGTATTTCGCTGACTATAATGTTATAATATTTAAATAAATCGATTAGCCCTCCAGAAATATACCTAGATGTCTTCAGTTTTGTGCTACTAATCAGTCGTTGGTCCAGTCTAGGGTGGTTGGTTGCTCGATATACAGAATAACATTCGCGCCTATTTGAAACATCCATCATTGCTTCAATAAAAAATTCATCTAGGAACTGCTTACCATTTTTGGTGAATGGATAGGTGTGGGTGAGGCAAGTAGTAACCGCGATAATGCTTTGTTTGACAACTAACATTCTGGGCAATACCACCCCTCTGCCATAAACAGTCTGACAGCCTAAATAGTAGAGTCTTTGCAGTTCATACATGAGCAAATTAAATTCATAAACCTCATCACTTGAAACTAAGGATGCGTAATAATCACACAAGGGTTCTTGCAGTGAATTTGGTAATGGCAAGATTGTAAAAAAATATTCTAATTGTTCGATTAGCGTGTCGTTTTGTTGGTTTTTAAGGAGTTGTTTACTATTTTCAAGTAAGTCCTGCATATTTGACAACAAATCTATCCCTCCTTTGATTTCCATAGGAGAGGGGATTTCGTAAAATTGAGGTTCCACTTGAAGTAACTCAGACACATCATGAACGGTTGGAAGCAGTGAACCAGGGATGGTTAATATTGTCGGCATACCCTGTTCAATAGTTGATTCATTGGGGTTGGAATTCGCTCTAACCTGTGTAATGCGGGTTAAAATTTCAAGTAATGGCTTGCTTTCCTCTAGTTGTTCCTGAGCGCTAAAGATCGTTTGCAGTATACGCAGGTTGTGTTGGATTGCTGTTTCAAGTAACGGATGATAAGTTTCAATAGATAACCGATTATCTTTAGTCAGCCCATTAACATAATCATAGAGTGCATGCGTTTTGAAGCGATACATGAATAATCGGTAATCTTGTTCCGATGAAAAATAGGATTTTAATAATTGATGCAGTACCCGTTGGGTACATGTTCCAGAAAGTTGCCCGGCAGTGTGGAGATATTCTGCTTTCCGATTAGGGTCTTTGACTAATTCACCTTTCACATAATGTATTTTTGGAAAAACACGCAGGTATAAGTAATCTTCATCGTAGGATATTTTTTTAGCCTCACCGTTGAGCTCAATCGTCATAGGATAAATTAAATCTGCAATGAAAAGCCCGAGGTCATGCAGAATAGCATTATATTGTGGGATACGGTAACACAGAAACGGGTCGTATAGTTCTTCTGTCAAAGAAGATTGTCGTCTATGATGTAGCAGGCCAGCACCTGAATTAATCACTGTAAAAAATAAGTTACCCTCATTATCTTGATAAAATTCATAGAGTAATGCGTGGCCATTGGATTTATTTTTCCAGCCACCAGGCATATAAATTTTTATAAAGGGTTTAGTGGTTTGTACGTCCCGCAAAACCTCAATTGCAAATTTAAGTACATCGTCAGAGGTCTTGATAGCAGAGATTAACGATTCATAATGGCTGAGCCGCTTACTCATCTGCTGAAGGCCATCAATTAACTCTGAATGCAACTTAAGATTGGTGCTGCCTGTGATGAATTGAGTCAGATAAAGAATAGTTGTTTTGAAAGTGTTACCTTCTAAGCCATAACTACCCGCTAAATAAGCATCGCCATTAATGTGGCCAAATAGTTTTTCATCAATATTAATTAAGGGCATAAGTCATCAGATGCACAAAAAATGACTCATGATAACACAAACAGGGATATTTTTAACATAAAAAATTATTTTTAAGGGCCTTAGCAGGATTACTCCAGAGTATGTCTCTGGATGACGCATGACGTTCATGAACATGGTTTTGATTTAGGCTGCTCGTAGAGCCTCGATTGGATTAAGTTTTGAGGCTTTATAAGCAGGGTAAAAACCAAAAAATATGGAAGTAAGTACTAAAAAACCAAATCCTACCAATGACGGGAGCAAGAAGAGTTCAAAATGCCATCCAGAAACCACAGAAACAAGATAAGCGTATATCGGGGGCACCCATTAGTATCGTATATCAAGGTCAGGTCTTTCACTTTGACTTTTATCTTATAGAGTAGAGCTGCGTTCTTCGTGAGTTGTTCGCAGCCCCCTCGTTAGAA
>JBMLTO010000042.1:0-12653 GCA_049239925.1 Legionella sp.
GGAGAGGTATTCGCCCAACTGTACGTGGTGTAGCTATGAACCCAGTTGATCACCCGCATGGTGGTGGTGAGGGAAGGACTTCAGGCGGACGTCATCCAGTTACTCCTTGGGGTGTGCCTACTAAAGGTTATAAAACAAGAAGTAACAAGCGTACTGACAAATTTATTGTTAGACGTCGCAAAAAGAAATAATTTTGAGAGGATATTAAGGTGGCACGTTCAATTAGAAAAGGTCCTTTTATCGATCATCACTTACTACAAAAAGTTGAAGTAGCGGTGGCGACTAAGTCTAAAAAGCCAATAAAAACATGGTCAAGGCGGTCTACTATTCTGCCTGAAATGATAGATCTGACTATAGCAGTACATAATGGTAGAGATCATGTACCCGTGTTTATAACAGATAATATGGTAGGTCATAAGTTGGGTGAGTTTGCCATGACTCGTACATTTAAAGGTCACGCTGGAGACAGAAAGGCCAAAGGCAAGTAAGAGGCAGCGATGGAAGTTATAGCTAGATTAAAAAATGCACCATTGTCAGCGCAAAAAGGTAGGCTTGTAGCTGATATGATTAGAAAAATGAATGTATCAAAAGCAATTGATGTGCTCAAGTTTACTCAGAAGAAGGGTGCAAGGTTGATGTTAAAGCTCCTTGAATCTGCAATAGCAAACGCAGAAAATAATAATGGAGCAGATATTGATGAGCTTAATGTTGGTGAGGTTTTAGTTGATGAATCTACGACACTAAAACGAATACAAGCACGAGCTAAAGGGCGTGCCAACAGAATTAGTAAGCGCACATGCCATATTACAATTAAAGTGTCAGATGAGGGTTAGTCATGGGACAGAAAGTAAATCCGATAGGTATACGACTTGGTATTGTCAAAGATTGGAACTCCAAATGGTTTGCTGGCATGAACTATGCGCAACTTCTTAATCAGGATATTAATTTAAGAAAAGATCTAAAAAAGAAGTTAATGGGTGCCGCTGTTAGCCGTATTCTTATTGAGAGACCAGCAAATAATGCTGTTGTAACTATCCATACAGCCAGGCCCGGTGTGCTTATTGGGAAAAAGGGTGGTGGCATAGAAGCATTACGAGGTGATATTGCTAAAAAATTAGGTGTGCCTGTTCATCTAAATGTAGAAGAAGTGCGCAAGCCAGAATTAGATTCGGTGCTAGTTGCAGAGAGCATAGCACAACAGCTTGAGCAGCGTGTTATGTTCAGACGCGCTATGAAAAGAGCGGTTACATCTGCTCTTAAAGCTGGTGCCAAAGGAATAAAAATCTGCGTCAGTGGTAGGTTGGGTGGTGCTGAAATTGCTCGAAGTGAGTGGTATCGTGAAGGTAGAGTTCCATTGCATACATTTCGTGCTGATATTGATTATGGTACTGCTGAATCGAAGACGACTTATGGAATAATTGGTGTAAAAGTATGGATCTTCAAAGGTGAAAATCTGCCCCAGAAAGTACGAAGCACAGACAGCGGCAAGTGAGTAAGGATTAACAATTATGTTACAGCCAAAGCGAACAAAATATCGTAAACAAATGAAAGGTCGAAATCGTGGCTTAGCCTTACGAGGCAGCACAATTAGTTTCGGTGAATTTGGTTTAAAATCGGTTGAGCGTGGTAGGCTTACTGCGAGACAAATTGAAGCAGCAAGACGTGCCATGACTAGACATATTAAAAGAGGTGGTAAAGTTTGGATTCGAGTGTTTCCGGATAAACCGATTACCGAAAAGCCGCTTGAAGTACGTCAAGGAAAGGGTAAAGGAAATGTTGAATATTGGGTTGCACAAATTCAACCAGGTAAAGTTCTTTTCGAAATGGAAGGTGTATCTCGAGAGCTAGCAATTGAAGCTTTTGATTTAGCAAAGGCTAAGCTTCCATTCAAAGTAATATTTGAAGAACGCAAGGTGATGTAATGAAAGAATTTATAGAAATGACACTAGAAGATTTGCATGCCAAGTTATTTGAGCTACGTAAGGAACAATTTACACTGCGCTTAAAAAAAGCTAATGGAGCCCTTGATAAGACGCATTTGATTACTAAATTGCGTAAAGATGTAGCTAGGGTAAAAACAGTTATTTCTCAAAAAGCAGGTAGTAAAAATGTCTAATCTTGAATCAAATGCAAGAACGTTGGTTGGTAAAGTTATCAGCGATAAAATGCAAAAAACTATAGTTGTTACAGTTGAAAGAACTGTTAAGCATCCAAAATATGGAAAAATCATGAAGCGCAGAACAAAACTGCATGTTCATGATGAAAATCAGCAATGTAAAATTGGAAATACTGTAAAAATTCGTGAATCAAGGCCCTTGTCTAAATTGAAGAGTTGGGTACTAGTCGAAGTTATTTCTTAATATTCATGGTTGATATACTTTTAAATAACCCAGAGGGCTGATATAATCAGCAACCCTTTTTCTGGTCGAATCGGATCTGGAGAATATAATGATACAAATGCAGACAGTGCTCGAAGTAGCAGATAATAGTGGAGCACGCAGAGTGATGTGTATCAAAGTACTTGGTGGTTCACACAGACGCTATGCACGCGTTGGTGATGTCATTAAAGTAAGCATCAAAGATGCTATACCACGAAGTAAAGTAAAAAAAGGTGCAGTAATGAACGCTGTCGTGGTGCGTACAGCCCAAGGTGTTCGACGAGATGATGGTTCTTTGATACGTTTCGATGGCAATGCAGCAGTTCTTTTGAATAATCAATTTGAACCTATTGGTACTCGTATATTTGGACCAGTGACACGTGAGCTGCGTGAGAAATTTATGAAAATAATTTCCCTGGCACCAGAAGTGCTTTAGTAAGGATTGATTATGAAACGAATTAAACGTGGCGACACAGTTATTGTTATAGCTGGAAAAAGTATAAATCATGTTGGTAAAGTTATTAAAGTTACAGATGAGAAAGTCATTGTTGATGGTGCAAACATGGTAACAAAACATGTGAAACCGAATCCACAAGCTGATCAAAAGGGTGGTATTATCTTACGGGAAGCTCCACTCGCGGTTTCAAATGTAGCCTTATATAATCCACAAACTAAAAAAGCTGATAGAGTGGGTTTTAAATTCCTTGAAAAGGATGGTAAGAAGCATAAAGTAAGATACTTCAAGTCAAATAATGAAGTAGTTGACTTAATTTAACCTGGTGATGTAAATGGCTAGACTTCAAGAGTATTATAAAAATACTGTCGTTGATATGATGATGAAAAAATTTGGCTACAAGAGTATTATGCAAGTGCCAAAGTTAACTAAAATCACTCTAAATATGGGTGTTGGTGAAGCAGTAGGTGATAAAAAAGTCATGAATTTTGCTTTAGACGATATGACTCGTATTTCTGGTCAAAAACCTGTTGTTACTTTGGCTAGAAAATCTATTGCTGGCTTTAAAATTCGTGAGCAATGGCCGATTGGTTGTAAGGTCACGCTGAGAAAGCGACATATGTATGAATTTTTAGATAGATTGATTACTATAACCTTACCAAGAGTAAGAGATTTTAGGGGCTTAAATCCTAAGTCATTTGATGGTACCGGCAATTATAGTATGGGTTTGCATGAACAAATTGTTTTTGCTGAAATTGATTTTGATAAAATTGACGGAATCAGAGGTTTAGACATTTGTTTCACCACAAGTGCAAAAACAAACGAAGAGGCTAAAGCTCTTCTTGAAGCTTTTGACCTCCCATTAAAAGATAGAGATCGTAAATAATAAGGGTAGAATAGTGGCTAAAAAATCTTTGATAGCACGCCAATCCAAAAAAAGTGATTTAATAGAAAAATATAGAGTTAGACGTGCTGAACTTAAAATCACGATAAAATCATCAACAGATCTAGATGTGATCATGGAAGCGCAAGCTAAATTAGCTAAGCTTCCGTTAAATTCAAATCCTGTACGTAATGTTACACGCTGTCAACAGTGCGGGCGTCCTCACGCAGTCTATCGTAAATTTGGTTTATGTCGTATATGTTTACGACAACAACTAATGGCAGGTAATGTGACTGGTGGTCGGAAGTCTAGCTGGTAATCAACATTATAAATATGGAGTAATAACTGTGAGTATGCATGATCCAGTTGCAGATATGCTAACTAGAATTCGTAATAGTCAGCATGTTAAGCATAACGAAGTAAAAATGACATCATCAAATGTTAAAGTTGAGATAGCTAAGGTACTTAAAGAAGAAGGTTATATAGCAAACTATCATATTGAATCATTAGCTAATAATCTTAAGACTCTTACTATAGAATTAAAATATTATCATGGTAAGCCAGTTATAGACGTTATTAGAAGAGTAAGTAGACCGGGTTTACGAGTTTATAGATCTGTAAAAGACTTATCTGCAATTCCCGGCTTTGGTATCGCCATTTTGTCAACCTCAAAAGGTGTTATGACACATAAAGCTGCAAAGGCAATGGGTGTTGGTGGTGAAATAATTTGTGAAGTAGCCTAATTCAACGAGGAATGATATGTCTAGAGTAGCTAAGGCACCCATAAGATTGCCTGATAATGTTCAATTATCTGTTAGTCATCAGTCAATAACAGTTACTGGGCCAAAGGGTTCATTGACACAGCATTGTAACAAGCTTGTTAATGTTAAGGCTTCAGAAGAAAATAATAATATAATTAAGTTTATGCCTGCTGTGGAGCATCCAAATGCTTGGGCTCAGGCTGGTACAGTAAGAGCATTAGTTCATAATATGGTAGTGGGTGTCACTGAGGGGTTTTCTACCACGTTAGAACTAGTTGGTGTTGGTTATCGTGCGCAGGCTAAAGAAGCTACAGTTTCTCTGTCTTTAGGTTTCTCTCATCCAATAGAGTATAGTTTACCAGCGGGTGTTACAGCTGAAACACCAAATAACACCACTATTGTCCTTAAAGGAATTAACAAGCAGCAAATTGGTCAAGTGGCATCAGAAATTAGAGCATTTAGGCCGCCAGAACCTTATAAAGGTAAAGGTGTGAAGTATGCTGGTGAAGTTATAATGCGTAAAGAAGCCAAAAAGAAATAAGGTGTAACTGATGAATAAGCAAATTGCCCGTAAGCGCAGAGCAACAAAAACTAAACACATCATAAATAACTCTAAAAGACCTAGACTTGTTGTTTATAGAAGTGGTTTGCACATATATTCACAAATTCTTTTGCAGAGCGAGAATGGTGATAAGGTTATAGTTTCATCTTCAACTATCGATAAGCAGCTAAAAGCTAAGCTAACAGGTAATAAATGTGACCAAGCATTTCAGGTTGGTAAACTCTTAGCTGAAAGAGCTATTGAAAATAAAATTTTCGATGTTGCTTTCGACCGTTGTGGATATAAGTACCATGGCAGGGTTAAAGCTTTAGCAAGTGGTGCTCGTGAAGCTGGTTTGAATTTTTAAAGGAACAATTATGGCATTTGATGATTCAGCTAAAACTGATGGCTATCAAGAAAAATTAGTATCAGTTACACGAACAGCTAAGGTAGTGAAGGGTGGTCGTGTCTTTGGTTTTGCAGTTATGGTTGTTGTTGGTGATGGTAAGGGTAAAATTGGTTTTGGTAGAGGTAAGGCCCGTGAAGTTCCTATTGCTATTCAAAAGGCTATGGACCAAGCAAGAAAGAACATGATCTATGTACCGTTAGCTGGTACAACTATACACCATGAGATAACTTGGAATTACGGTGCATCAAAAGTATTTATGAAACCGGCAAGTGAAGGTACAGGTATTATTGCTGGTGGTGCAATGAGAGCTGTATTAGAAGTGTTGGGTGTACAGAATATTTTGGCTAAAAGCATTGGTTCTACCAACCCGAGTAATATCGTAAGAGCAACTATAGGCGCATTAACGCATATAGGTACTCCAGATTATGTCGCTGCTAAGCGAGGTAAAACTGTTGCTGAAATAATGGCGGATTAATGATGAGTAATAAATTAAAAATTACATTAACAAAAAGTATTATTGGTCGAATTCCGAAGCATATACAGATTGTTAAGCAATTAGGTTTAGGCAAATTAAATAGTTCTGTCATACATGATGATAATTCATCAATAAGAGGTTTAGTTAGCTTAGTTCATTATCTATTGAAAGTTGAGGAGTGTAAGTGATGCACTTAAATACTTTATCACCAGCGTTTGGATCTAAAAAAGTTGCCAAGCGTCTCGGTCGAGGTATCGGATCTGGTTTAGGTAAGACTGGTGGTAAAGGTCATAAAGGCCAGAAAGCCAGAGCTGGTGGATATCATAAAATTAATTTTGAGGGTGGTCAAATGCCTATCCAAAGGCGTTTACCAAAAATGGGATTTAATTCCAGATTATCAAGAATCACAGATGAAGTAAATTTATCAGAGTTATCAAACATTACAGCTACTGAGATAAGCATAGATGTTCTTAAAAGCGAAGGTTTGATCAGTAAATCTATCCGTGAAGTAAAAGTTATATTGTCTGGAGAGTTAACTAAGGCTGTAACTATTAAAGGACTTCGGATCACAAAGGGTGCTAGAAAAATTATTGAAGGCCTTGGTGGAAGCGTATTAGAGTGACTATGAATAGAACCAAAAATTTGTCATCGCCCAGCGCTAATGGTTTAACCGAACTAAAGTACCGATTATTAGTCGTTATAATCGGTATTTTGGTATATAGGCTCGGTGCGCACATACCCGTACCAGGTCTTGACCCATATAAATTAGCTAATTTTTTTAATGAGCAACAAAATACTATTTTTGGCTTATTTAATATGTTTTCTGGCGGCGCTTTATCAAGAGTTACTGTTTTTGCTATTGGTATCATGCCCTATATATCTGCTTCGATTATGATCCAGCTTTTTTCTATTGTGGTACCCAGTCTTGAGCAGCTCAAAAAAGAAGGAGAGGCGGGTAAAAGAAAGCTTAATCAGTATACGAGATACTTAACGTTGTTGCTTTCTGTTTTTCAATCGTTAGGGATGGCTCGATGGCTAGTAGGGCAACATATTGCGTTGCAGCCCGATATTTTCTTTTATACAACTGCTGTGATTACTTTAGTTACTGGTACTATGTTCCTAATGTGGCTTGGTGAGCAGATCACAGAGAAGGGTATTGGTAATGGTATTTCCTTAATTATATTTTCTGGTATAGCATCAAGTATGCCAGGGGCTTTGGCATCTGTTTTTCAACAGGTAAAAGAAGGTCAAATGCAGGGTTTAACTCTCATTTTCTTGTTCTTGATTGTAGCTGTTGTGATTGGTTTTGTCGTCTTTATAGAAAGAGCCCAAAGAAGAATTCGAGTTAATTATGCACAACGAACGCATGGTAGAAAGGTATATGCAGCTCAGTCTAGTCATTTGCCTTTAAAAATTAACATGGCTGGAGTTATTCCTCCTATTTTTGCATCAAGTATTATTCTTTTACCTGCTACGTTAGCTCAATTTTTTTCTCGTAGTGGTGGTATTGAGTGGCTGACAGATATTTCATTGGCATTGTCGCCAGGAGAGCCGCTTTATTTAGTTGTATATGCTATAGCGATTCTCTTTTTTGCATTTTTTTATACCGCTTTGGTATTTAATCCAAAGGATACCGCTGATAATTTAAAAAAATCTGGTGCATACATTCCTGGTATAAGACCGGGTGAGCAAACATCTCGATATATTGATGTTGTTATGACTAGATTGACCTTGATTGGGTCGCTATACCTCGTATTAGTTTGCTTGTTACCTCAAATATTAATGTATACTTGGCACGTTCCTTTTTATTTTGGTGGTACATCATTATTAATCATTGTTGTTGTTATTATGGATTTTGTTGCTCAAATACAAGCTCATCTCATGACTCAACAATATGATTCGTTAATGAAAAAAGCTAATTTGAAAGGTACCAAATTGCCAAATATCTTATGATTTTATTGGAGTTAGTAATGAAAGTTAGAGCATCAGTAAAGCGCATCTGCCGTAACTGTAAGATTATCAAGCGTAGTGGCATTATACGTGTAATCTGTAAGGACGCCAGACATAAACAGAAGCAAGGATAATTTCTCGCTTGATTTTATTAAACTAAACTAGTATCCTTCTGTCCCTTTCGACAGAGCATTTAACGATCGGAGAATTTAATGGCTCGTATTGCAGGTGTTAATATTGCAGATCATAAGCATATTGTGATTGCTCTTACATCGATTTACGGTATTGGACGCCCTACTTCACTCAAATTGTGTGAGCAGTTGGGCATTAATCCCGCAACTAAAGTATCTCAACTTACAGATGCTGATTTAGAAACAATTAGAAATGAAATTGCTAAGATGACAGTTGAAGGTGATCTACGTCGAGTAGTCACTATGAACATTAAGCGATTAATGGATTTAGGCTGCTATCGGGGTCTTCGTCATCGACGTGGCCTTCCATTGCGTGGACAGCGTACGAAGACGAATGCTCGTACTCGTAAAGGTCGACGTAAAGGCACTAATGTTTGATTGAGTAGGAATTTAATATGGCAATTAGTAAAACTAAGCAAAAAGTTCGAAAAAAAATTAAGCGTGTGGTTACAGATGGTATTGTTCATGTGCACGCGTCTTTTAATAATACGATAGTTACATTTACCGATAGGCAAGGTAATGCTTTGTCGTGGGCCACTTCTGGAGGTTCAGGTTTTAGAGGCTCAAGAAAAAGTACACCGTTTGCTGCGCAAGTTGCTACTGAACGTGCGTCTGTTGTTGCTAAAGAGTATGGAGTTAAGTCTGTAGCTGTTTTAGTTGATGGTCCTGGTCCTGGTCGCGAATCAACCATTCGTGAACTGATTTCACAGGAATTTAAGATTGTAGAGATAACTGACGTTACTGGCATACCACATAATGGTTGTAAACCGCCAAAAAAACGTCGCGTGTAAGATTCAGGAGTATTGAATGGCTAGATACCTCGGTCCTAAATGTAAGCTATCACGAAGAGAGGGAACAGATCTTCTTCTTAAAAGCGGTGTTAGAGATCATAAATCAAAGTGTAGATCAGAAAAGCAACCAGGGCAGCATGGTGATAAACGACCACGGCTCAGTGACTATGGTGTTCAGCTTCGAGAAAAGCAAAAGATACGAAGACTATATGGTGTTCTCGAGAAGCAATTTCGTAAATATTATAAGTTAGCAGCTTCCCAAAAGGGTTCTACTGGTGAAAATTTAGTTTCAATGCTTGAGTGTCGCCTTGATAATGTAGTTTATCGCATGGGCTTCGCTGCTACTCGGGCAGAAGCAAGACAGTTAGTTAGTCATAATTCTATTTTAGTGAATGACAAGTTGGTTAATATTGCCTCTTATTTAGTTAAGTCTGGTGATGTTGTATCGATTCGTCAAAGAGCTAAAAGCCAGGGACGTATTCAAGCTGCTATTGCGTTATCTGAACAGCGTGCAACTTGTGATTGGTTAACTGTAGATATTAGTTCAATGAAAGGTACTTTTAATAGTCTGCCTGCTTTAAATGATATATCTGCTGATTTTAACGTAAACTTGGTGGTAGAACTTTACTCTAAGTAAAATTCGGAGACTATGCAGAATGTATACTGATATTAATGATATGCTGACCCCTAAAGTACTTAAAGTTCAGTCTAATACACCTAATCATGCGAAAATCGTATTAGAACCTTTGGAAAGGGGGTTTGGGCATACTTTAGGTAATGCTTTACGACGTATTTTGATGTCATCAATGCCTGGTGCAGCTATTACTGAAGCTTCAATTGATGGTGTGCTTCATGAGTACAGTACTATCGAAGGCGTTCAAGAAGATGTAGTTAATATTTTATTAAATTTAAAAGATATTGCTATTAAGATGACTGTTGGCAACGAAGCACTGTTATCAGTTAACAAGGTTGGCCCATGTGTTGTAACTGCTGCTGATATTGAACTGACCCATGGCGTTGAAATTTTAAATCCTGATCATGTAATTGCTAATCTAAATGAACATGGCAAGTTAAATATGTCTCTCAAAGTGGAATCAGGTGTTGGTTTTCATACCAGTGATGCACACGTTCGTTCTTATGATGACGAAATTGTTGAGAAATCAGTTGGTAAATTAAAAATAGATAACACTTTTTCACCGGTAAAAAAAGTTGCTTACTTTGTCGATAATGCTCGTGTTGAAAATCGTACTGACCTGGATAAATTAACGATTGATTTACATACGAATGGAACTTTAGATCCTGAGGATGCTATTAGATTCTCTGCAACAATATTACAGAGACAGTTGCATGCATTTGTCGATATGAAGTTTGAAGAGTCTCGATTAGATCAAAAAGAGCGTAATAATTTTGATCCGGTATTGCTTAGACCTGTTGATGATCTTGAGTTAACAGTACGTTCGGCAAACTGTTTGAAGGCAGAAAATATTCATTATATTGGTGATTTGGTTCTGAAAACTGAGAATGAATTATTAAAAACCCCAAATTTAGGCAAGAAATCTTTAACTGAAATTAAGGATGTTCTCGCTTCTCGTTCACTTTCTTTGGGTATGAAATTAGAGAATTGGCCGCCAGAAACAATTGGTGAGTAATTTTAGGAGTATAAGTTATGCGTCACAGAAATTCTGGTCGAAGTCTTAATAGAACCAGCAGTCATCGAAAAGCTATGTTGTCTAACATGTGTTGTTCTTTAATTGAGCATGAGTTAATCAGGACGACTTTACCTAAGGCTAAGGAGCTGAGTAGATATATTCAGCGATTAGTTACTGTTAGCAAGACAGACTCTGTCGCGAAACGTCGACAAGTATTTAATATCTTACGAAATAAAGTAGCTGTTAGTAAATTGTTTAGTACATTAGGCCCTAAGTATACTGAAAGACCAGGCGGCTATGTAAGAGTTCTTAAGTGTGGGTTTAGACCAGGCGATAATGCCCCTATGGCTATTATAGAGTTTGTTGACCGTTCTACTCCCGACTCGGCTGAGCAGAGTTCTTAGCTCTGTAATTTATTCCTACCCCAATTAACCAGGGGTTTCTCCCCTGGTTTTTATGTGACATCTAATTAGGGCGTGTTGATAATTGATTATCCAGCCTACGTGCCGCGACTTGTTCTTGAACGATCCACACGAATTTACTTATATATTCCTTGCTCCAATTGCGAGTCTATGACCATCTGGAGCAAGCGCTTATAAGCGATCAAGAGATGTTTCTTAGAAAAAATGGGATGTTTTTTTTAGAGCGTCCCTGCCTAAATACACGATGGATAAAGAAGCTGTAAATTTGGCAGAATGCGCCTGAAAATCAGTGGCTTTACCCGTCAATGTTGTAATAATCTTACCGCCATTTAATGGACACTGCTCTCTGAAATTTACCCTGCTGTCAACGGGAATTTAAAACTGATCCACCCCCTGTTGCTGTTGAACACGATTAGCTTTTAATAAACCTGCCATTCTTTTTCCCTTTTGTGTAAGCGGTTAATTAACCGCATACGAACAATCAATAGAATACGCCATCTAATTTATTTTTCCATATCCCAGATTCGACTATAACTCCTTTGGATAGGCATTCTGGTCTACCTTGTTATCTAATATGATGCAAAAACGCATAAAATGAATCTAATCCTTTTTCCATTTGAGGATGATGAGGTCCTGCTTGATCTTTACCCTCTTCATAGAGTGATCGTCGTCCATTGTTTATTAATTCACTGATATGATTATCCTCTTGAGCGGTTTCTGAATAGGCAGCTATAGCAATTTCCGCAAATTCAGGCGCTTGCTGAAGCATATCCACATCAAAATAATATTCCATATAGTTTACACACTCCGTTGCGGAAATGGGTTTAACCGTACTAACCAGTAACATGTAGGGATAACACTCAATCATCGTCGCAGGATAAAGACTAAACCAAGTAATGTAATCTGCTCTAGGTATTTTGTCTTGATAGTCCATAATTAACCGCTGATATTTTTCATATGCTGCAGAACCAGCTTTATTAAATGATTCTTTTATTTTGACTAATTGTGCTGAGTATTCTTTATTAATAATCCACGATTGCTCATCAATGTTAATTACATTACGTAAACCTGGGTGTATAGCTGGTATATGATAATTATCAAGATATACTTCCATAAAAATTTTCCAATTAAAGTCATAATGTTGTTCGATCATTTTATAGAAGCGATAATTAGAAAAGTTAATCGCGGTGGATATTTCTTTTTCAAGCTGAGGAAGTGGCATGTTATTTCCAAGAAAAAGCATTCCCAACCATTCCTCTAAGCGTTGATTACTTAAGTTAACGCATGGTACTTTATCAAATCGAGGTGCATGTAGCAGATGGCCGTTAAGATCGTAACACCAGCGGTGTGCTGGACATACAATTTTATCCGCATTTCCTTTATCTTCCATCAATAGAGCTTCATGATGGCAGCAAACGTTAGATAATAACGAATAATATTCTTTTTGATTTACGAGCATTTTCCCTTTATTTTCTCGCTGTAAGACATAAAAATCGTGTGGATTCGGCACCATTAATTGATGACCTTTGTATTGGGGATAACGACTAAATAAAAATTCTTGCTCTAATTCGTATACTCCATTATCAAAATACCAAGAGGTAGGAATCGCTTTCATTTTTTATCTTTTGAATTAATAGGGAATTAATAAAAAGTTTAGTTCAAGATTTCGGTCAAATCCAAAATGATCCTGAGATATTAGACCTCTTTCGAAACTATCAAATTAATCAATTTTTTGTTAAAAGAGCTCCA
>JBMLTO010000043.1:0-15775 GCA_049239925.1 Legionella sp.
GCGACCTGCTGCAGCGGGTGTTGATGCCAATACGTCTGCTTTATATTGGCTTACATCCTGTTTTGAAGGGCAAGCTATACTACAGGATTTATTGGATAAAAATCTAACACTAGCGACCAGCATCAGTGGTGAAGCCTTGTGTCGTGAGCGACCTGCTGCAGCGGGTGTTGATGCCAATACGTCTGCTTTATATTGGCTTACATCCTGTTTTGAAGGGCAAGCTATACTACAGGATTTATTGGATAAAAATCTAACACTAGCGACCAGCATCAGTGGTGAAGCCTTGTGTCGTGAGCGATCTGCTGCAGCGGGTGTTAATGCCAATACGTCTGCTTTATATTGGCTTACAGGAAGTTCTGAGGGGCAAATCATACTACGAGATTTATTGGAGAAAAATCCAGTATTAGCGACCAGCATCAGTGGTGAAGCCTTGTGTCGTGAGCGATCTGCTGCAGCGGGTGTTAATGCCAATACGTCTGCTTTATATTGGCTTACAGGAAGTTCTGAGGGGCAAATCATACTACGAGATTTATTGGAGAAAAATCCAGTATTAGCAACCAGTATCAGCGGTGAAGCTTTGTGTCGTGCCCTACCTGATGCAGCCGAACCTCATGCAAATACTTCTGCATTCTGGTTTACAATACCTATTGACGCGCGAATCATACTGCTGGATTTATTGCAGCAAAATCCAGCGCAAAATCCAGTGTCAGCAGCCGATCTTGGTCTTGAAGCCTTGTATGATCCGCTGACCGCTGCAGTTGGCCCTAATGCCAATACGTCTGCTTTATATTTTCTTACAACCTGTTCTGAAGGACGAGCCATCCTGGCGACTTTATTGCAGAAAAATCCAGTGTTAACCGCTAATATCAGTGGTGAAGCGTTGTGTCGTGTGCTACCAGCCATAGCTGGTGTTGATGCCAATACTTCAGCTTTATACTATCTTGCAGAGAGTCCTGATGGACGTCGAATACTGAAGGATTTATTGCGACGACATGAAGGGCTAGCATCAGCAATTACTGCTGAAGTATTAGATCGTCAGTTAGTTGGTATTCATCGAGGTCAATCGATTTATTCTCAATTGAATGGAAACAGCGATGGTCGCGAGATACTTTCACAATTGTATGCTGTCCAACCAGGATTAAGAGAGACACTGGAAAGATCTCAACAGAGGCAATCAGTCGTTGTTATCAACCAAGCTAACATGGGGTTATTTTCAAATCGTTCATCGAGTAGTAATAGCAGCAACGCACCTCAAAGTGGTTCGAATCCATAAAGAGAGGATAGAACGGCGTGAGTCGATGGAGCCAAACAACATAAGGACTCACGCAACAGTTGTTAAGCTGATGACTATTCGAATCGTCCTTTGTTTTGAAAAATAGTTTTTTGTTCATTGACTGCATCAATTTAACCTATTTTTTATAACTTGAGTTGTTGCTAGCAGGTTGAAAAGGTTTATTTCATAGAATTTCTATAACAACACTTGGATTACAATCAAAAAATGGTTAATATTCCTAGTCTATAAAAACAAATTGTTTAGGAGTAATACAATGGCAGTACAGCAAAATAAAAAATCGCGATCGAGACGAGATATGCGTCGTTCGCATGATGCTCTTACTAAACCAACATTATCAGTAGATGCTGTTACAGGAGAGACTCATTTACGTCATCATATAACACCAGATGGTTATTACCGTGGTCGTAAGATATTAGAAAGTGATAACGTTTACGAACAAGAGTAAAACTTTTGAACAATATTACCATTGCAATTGATGCGATGGGCGGCGACCATGGTCCAGGAGTTATTATCCCGGCTTGTGCGCGAGCCTTAAGAAAAAATTCTGATTTAAGATTATTATTGGTTGGTGATCGTCATCAGCTTCATGAGCACTTAAAAAAACAGAGTTTTCTTTCCTCCAAACAATACACCATTGTGCATGCTTCAGAATCGGTGCACATGGATGAGTTGCCTTCACATGCGCTACGTAATAAAAAAGATTCTTCGATGCGTGTGGCGATTAACTTAGTTAAAGATGGCAAAGCGCAGGCTTGTGTCAGTGCCGGTAATACTGGTGCTTTGATGGCTACCGCCCGTTATGTTTTGAAAACCCTGCCTGGCATTGATAGACCTGCTATAATCGCTGAACTACCTACCATGACAGGTAAAACAAGGGTTGTTGATTTAGGTGCTAATGTTGATTCTTGTGCTGAGCATTTGTTCCAATTTGCAGTGATGGGATCAGCACTTATTCAAGCATTGGATAAAAAATGTAGACCTAGCATAGGGTTGCTTAATATTGGTGTTGAAGAAATAAAAGGAAACGATCAAGTCAAGCGTACAGCCCATATGCTTGCCGAGTGCAATATATTAAACTATGTCGGCTATGTAGAAGGCGATAGTTTTTATACAGGTGATGTCGATTTGGTTATTTGTGATGGCTTTGTAGGGAATACCATACTTAAAGCTAGCGAGGGACTAGCAAAATTTATGTTGATTGTTCTGAAGGAGTCATTCACACGCAGTTGGTTTGCAAAGATGATTGGTGTGGTTGCTTTGCCTGCATTAGCGCATTTTAAAAAACGAATGGATCCCGCTAAGTATAATGGTGCTAGTCTTTTAGGGCTCAATGGTATCGTCGTAAAGAGTCATGGTGGTGCTTATGAAGCTGCATTCCAAAATGCAATTGAAGAAGCTATGTTACAGGTTAAGACTAATGTAGTCGATTTGGTTCGCGAGCAAATTGCTAACTTTATCAATCAAGGTTTGTTATTATGAAGCATGCGCTTATTAGCGGTTCAGGAAGCTATTTACCAGAACAATTAGTTAGCAATATCGATTTAGAAAGTAAATTAGATACAACTCATGAATGGATTTTTAGTAGAACAGGCATTTGTAACAGGCATATTGCAGCTGAACATGAAACAACTTCTTTTATGGCTGGACAGGCCGCCTATCAAGCGGTGCAAGCCGCTGGCCTTACATCTGATGAAATTGATTTAATTTTGGTCGCCACTTGCACGCCCGATCATTTTTTCCCCAGTGTAGCTTGTCACGTGCAACGTGCGTTACAAATGACTCGTTCTATCCCGGCTTTTGATATTAGTGCTGCATGCAGTGGGTTTGTTTATGCGCTTGATATTGCTAGACAATATATTCACAGCGAAGCAGCAAAACATGTTTTGGTTGTCGGCAGTGAGAGTATGTCGAGAGCTGTCAATTGGTCCGATCGTTCTACTTGTATTTTATTTGGTGATGGGGCTGGTGCATTGGTAATCAGTGCTTCTGATCGACCTGGTATCGTTAGTAGTGTCATTCACTCAAGTTTTGACCAAGATGGCTTCTTAAATTATCCTACTGACGGTAAAGACGGCCATAAATCATTGGTAAGTATGCGTGGAAACGAGGTATTTAAACTCGCAGTAACGATCATGGGTGATGTTGTTGATGAAGTTCTTACTCTTGCTAATTTAAAACAATCTGATATTGATTGGTTAGTTCCGCATCAGGCCAATATACGGATCATTAAAGCAATTGCAAAAAAACTAGCACTTCCTATGTCCCAAGTTATCTTAACCATTGAAAATCAGGGCAATACTTCGGCTGCATCGATTCCCCTGGCTTTGGATGTTTCAATTCGCGAACAAAAAATTAAGCGAGGAGATTTGTTGTTATTAGAGTCATTTGGAGGAGGGATGACTTGGGGGGCAATGTTAGTTCGCTATTAAGTATTTTTTTATTTCTATAGTGTAGCATCTTCGTATAAGAATTGAGTGGATAACGTAAACCTTTATTAATCATGAAGAATAACCTATATCAGATTTTATAATTTACTTAATAGCTTAAGAAAAAATCTGTAATTTGCTAACAGTATAATTTAGAGGAACATCTATCTATGCACAACATTGCATTTGTTTTTCCTGGTCAAGGTTCGCAGTGTGTTGGCATGCTTAATGAGCTTGCTAATCAATATCCGTTGGTAAAAGAGTTGTTTACGACTGCATCTGAATGTCTAGGTTTTGATTTGTGGCATATCGTACAACATGGCCCGGAAGAAAAGCTTAATCAAACAAAATATACGCAAGTTGCTATGTTAGTAGCTGATGTTGCAATTTATCAAATCATTCAGCAACAAGCAACTATTTCAGCACGGATGATGGCTGGACATAGTTTGGGCGAATATGCAGCATTAGTTTGTGCTCAGGCAATTACATTTGAGCAGGCTGTGACACTAGTAGCTAAGCGCGCACAATTGATGCAGGATACAGTCCCCGCTGGGTTAGGCGCAATGGCAGCAATTGTTGGTTTCAGCGATGATCAAGTAGAGGCTTTATGTGAAGAGGTTAGTCTTGATAATCAGATAGTTTCACCAGCTAACTACAACGCGGTTGGTCAAGTTGTTATTGCAGGACATTATGATGCTGTCGTTCGTGCTATTAATCAAGCTCATGTCATCGGTGCTCGATTAGCTAAAATAATTCCAGTTAGTGTTCCATGCCATTGTTTGTTGTTAACTGATACGGCTAGAAGTTTTGCTAGCGAGTTGCAAAAAATTGAGTTTAACATTCCTACCGTGCCAGTGATCAGTAACGTAGATTTGAGTATTTATAACACAGTACCACAAATAAAGAGTTTATTAGCACAGCAGCTCTACAGTCCTGTTCGTTGGGTAGAAACGATTGCCTTAATGAAGGAAAATGGTGTTGATGTGATTATTGAATGTGGGCCAGGGAAAGTGTTAAGTGGATTAATCAAGCGGATTGATAAATCAATCCGGGTAATAACTACGAATGATTCAGCAAGTTTAGATGCTGGATTAATCACGGTTGCTAACTGTGGATAATCGACTCACTCTAAAACTATAGTAATGCTGTCATGATTGATTTTGAGGATTTAAATAATGAGTAACTTGGAAGGTAAAGTTGCGTTAGTTACTGGGGCTAGTCGAGGAATAGGCAAAGCTATTAGTCTTTTGCTAGCAAAAAAAGGAGCTTATGTGCTGGGAACAGCGACCACTGAGCAAGGTGCCAAATCGATTACTGATACGTTTAATGAGCAGCATTTGCATGGAGAAGGCCTTGTTTTAGACGTTACATCGAGTTCAAGTATTGACAACATGATCTCACAATTGTCTGATAAGGGAAAAAATCCATCTATTTTAGTTAATAATGCAGGAATAACGTGTGATAATTTACTGTTGCGCATGGATGATGATGAATGGAATCATGTAATTGATACCAATTTAAACTCAGTATTTCGCTTAACTAAAGCTTGCCTTAAATCGATGTTTCGTTCTCGTTGGGGAAGAATTATCAGTATTGGCTCGGTTGTTGGGGCTAGTGGTAATTCTGGGCAGGTTAATTACACGGCTACTAAAGCAGCCATAGTAGGCTTTTCTAAATCATTGGCTCAAGAGATGGGGAGCCGCGGGGTTACCGTCAATGTAGTAGCACCAGGATTTATCGACACCGATATGACGATGGCATTACCGGATATGGTTAAAGATGAAATGCTGAAGCGTATTCCATTAAAGCGTTTAGGTAAAGTTGATGATATCGCTGAAGTGGTAGCTTTTCTAGCATCAGATGCAGCTAATTACATCACGGGAGAGACTATTCACGTTAATGGTGGGATGTATATGAATTAATCATACTATTATCTTATACACATAGCTTTCCTGGCTATTACAAATTGAGCTTATCTCAGCTAAAAATGCTCAAACGTGAGGGGTTAAGTTCATTCGTAAGCAAACTAACTTGCGTTATCTGAGGAATGGAATAAACTATCAACAATTTTTTTTATAACCGAAAGAGGACATATTAGTTATGAGTACAATAGAAAATCGAGTTCGCAAAATTGTTATGGAGCAATTGGGTGTCAAAGAAGATGAGCTAAAAAATGACGCTTCCTTTGTTGATGATTTGGGTGCTGATTCACTGGACAGTGTTGAATTAGTGATGGCGTTAGAAGAAGAATTTGAAACTGAAATTCCAGAAGAAAAAGCCGAAAAAATTACTACTATTCAAGAAGCTATTGATTATATTGAGGCAAATTTAAATAACGAAGAAGCCTGATATTAAGTTATTATTCAACTTCACCATAATTGTAGATAAAAATTAAACGCCAGACTTGAATCTAGAGTAGTTATGTTCTAGTTTAATGCTTGGCGTTTTTTTTTAAGATCATGCTGAAATAATTATTAGGAGTGTTTCATTGAATAGGCGGCGCGTCGTGGTAACGGGCATAGGTATGATTAGCCCTGTTGGTTCAACTGTAGAAGAATCTTGGCAAAATATTCTGAATGGGGTTAGTGGAGTTGGCCTGGTTGAGGGTATGGATATTAGTGATTACTCGACCAAGATCTGGGCTAAGGTGAAAAACTTTAATGTTGAAGATCATATACCATCAAAAGAAGCAAAAAAAATGGATGCATTCACGCAATATGGCATGGTTGCTGCAGCAGAGGCTATGGCTGATGCGAATTTATTGATTGATGATGAACTTTCTTATCGTATTGGTGTTGCAGTAGGAGCAGGCATAGGTGGCATCCAAACCATTACTAATAATCAAGAAAAACTCCTGAATGGTGGGCCACGAAAAGTATCACCATTTTTTATTCCTGCGGGTATCATTAATATGGTGGCAGGTCAAATTTCAATCAAATATAAATTAAAAGGCCCCAATATATCGGTTGTTACCGCTTGTACTACTGGTACTCATAATATTGGGCTAGCTGGGCGTATGATTACTTATGGTGATGCAGATATTATGGTTTGTGGTGGTGCAGAAATGACTACAACTCCTCTATGTTTGGCAGGATTTTCGGCTGTTCGTTCATTATCAAAGCGAAATGATGCTCCAGAAAAGGCATCACGTCCATGGGATAAAGATCGAGATGGATTCGTTATGGGGGAAGGTGCTGGTATTATTATTCTTGAAGAATATGAGCATGCAAAAGCTCGTGGCGCAAAAATCTATGCTGAGTTAGTAGGCTTTGGTATGTCTGGTGATGCCTACCATATTACTGCTCCGGATGAAGAGGCAGATGGTGCTTCTAGGGCAATGATCGCTGCTATACGAGATGCTGCTATTAGTCCGGAGAAGGTTGACTACATTAATGCGCACGGTACTTCTACTTATCTGAATGATTTAAATGAAACAAAAGCTATAAAAAAAGTATTTCAACAGCATGCCTATAATCTAGCTGTGAGTTCTACTAAATCAATGACTGGGCATTTGCTTGGAGCAGCAGGGGCAGTCGAAGCAATTTTTTCTATTTTAGCTATCCGCGATCAAGTTGCTCCACCAACAATTAATCTGGATAATCCTGATGATGGGTGTGATTTAAATTACGTACCTCATACGGCACAGGCAATGAACATTGAGTATGTATTGAGTAATTCGTTGGGTTTTGGTGGTACAAATGGATCGTTAATGTTTAGAAGAATGAATGATTCAGATTCTTCAACTGTGAATACATGATAAAACCTAAGTTAAAATATTTGTTTTTTGTCTTAGGATTATTGGTTTTTCTTGCTCTATGTGCTTTTGGGGGAGTATATAGAGTCATGCATGCGCCACTGTTACTAGGAAACCAAACAATTATTATTGAAATCAAAAAAAATCAACCTGCCTTTACTGTTGTGAATACTCTCAAAAAAATGCATTTAATAAAGCATGAACGCTTAATTCGCTTTTATATTCGCATCAAAGGCATTGCAACGCAGTTAAAAGCAGGGATTTATCAAATTAAGCCGGGTGAAAACGCACAGCAGTTTCTGAAAAAATTAGTTACAGGTGATGTATGGCGCTTACCGTTTACAATTATCGAAGGGACCACCCAGCAGCAGGTTTCTAAAAAGTTCCAATCAGTTCCCTATTTAAACTATTCTGATGTAGATTGGCAGGCTATTATGGATGATCATTTGAATGCTGAAGGTTTATTATTAGCGGATACTTATTACTATCAGGCTGATGGAGTGGCTAAAGATATCTTATATCAAGCTAATAAACGTTTGAACAAAGTATTGGCTGAAAATTGGAAAAATAGATCACCAGGATTACCATTTAAATCACCGTATGATTTATTGATTGCAGCTTCAATCATTGAGAAGGAGGCTTCCTTACAACAGGAAAAAAAATTGATTGCTGGTGTTTTGGTTAATCGTTTGCGTTTGCACATGCGCTTACAAATGGATCCTACCATAATCTATGGCTTGGGTTCTATGTACACAGGCAAGCTAAGCCGAGCTGATATGCGGCTAGATTCATCTTATAATACATATCTTCATGGTGGCTTGCCGCCCACACCAATTGCCATGGTTGGTAAAGATGCTATAAATGCCGCTGCTCATCCACAAGTTAGTAATTATTTGTTTTACGTTGCTAAGGGTGATGGTAGTCATTTTTTTTCAACCAATTATGCAGCTCAAAGACAAGCAATAAGTCGTTATCTAAAAAAAGGTCTATAAAGTGATGCCAAGAGGACATTTCATCGTTGTTGAGGGTTTAGAAGGTGCTGGTAAATCGACAGCGCTAGCAACGATTAAACAATATTTTATTAAACATAATCTCGATTTTATTATGACTCGTGAGCCAGGTGGGACCATTAGAGGAGAAGCTATTCGAACTATCATTAAAGAGGTCGTTGAATCAGAGCCTTTAGAGCCACAGGCTGAGTTACTTTTATTTTATGCAGCAAGAGTGCAGTTGCTTAGACAAGTTATTTTGCCAGCTTTACAGCGTGGTTCTTGGGTATTGGCTGATCGATTTGAGTTATCTACGCTGGCTTATCAGGGAGGAGGGCGTAAGCTGGATCCTCATTTTATCACACAGCTGTCGAGGTTTTGTTTGGGAGATTTTAAGCCAGATCTCATGATCTTCTTAGATATTCCTCCTCATATAGGTTTGCAGCGTGTTCGTAAGCGAGGAAAATTTGATCGTATTGAGCAAGAATCGTTAGAGTTTTTTAATTGCGTTTATGAGTGTTATCATCAGCATATTAGAACATTAAATAACGTTGTCATCATAGACGCAGCACAGCCGTTGGTATCTGTAAAAAATGCAATTCGTGAAACTTTAGATCTTTATTTGCGCCATGATGTCTGATTTATCTGAGTCATTATTACCAATACATGAAAAGCTATGGCAAAATTTTCGAGTGATGCTAAGCAATAACTGTTTATCGCAATCAATATTACTGGTGGCTGCTCGTCACCAAGAAATCACAAGGCTTGTTGATCGATTAACTCAGGCTATTCTTTGTACTAACAATGCTGTTAAACCTTGTTCTTATTGTTCTTCATGTCGTTTATGGCACGAGGGCACTCATCCGGACATGCAATGTATTCATGCTGACTCTCAGGAAAAAGCAATAAAAATTGATCAAATTAGGGCACTGCAGCTATCTGTTTATCAAGCACCTCAATGTTCAGCGCACCGAGTAGTTGTCATTAATCCAGCTGATAAAATGAATAGCTTTGCTATAAATGCATTATTAAAGATCTTAGAAGAACCACCATCACATACGTATTTTCTATTAATTACTGAGCAACTCAGCACAATTCCATCGACTATTTTGAGTCGTTGTCAGCGTTATGTGTTACCATCTACAGCGTTAGATAGTTATTTGCAATTAGGGGAGTATTACGCTTTATCTACCACACGTGGACAATTACTTCATCAAAAGGATAATATTCTTGATGGTCTTCACCAATTATGCCTTGGTCAGGTAACACCATGCTTGTTAGCAGCGGAATGGACTAGTTATGTATTTGATGATGTACTTTGGTTTTTATATTTAATTTGTGCAGAGATGATTCATTATCAGTTAATACAATCAAAGACAGCGTTCTATTCAGGCTTGGAAGCAATCGAAAAAATTGCTAAATTATGTACGCCTGTAAATTTATTTGCGCAACTCGATGAAATTAATGGACTACTAAAAAAAATCAACCATACTATTAATATCAATCAAACATTGGCATTAGAGAATCTTTTGCTAGGCTTTTTACGAGTATCCCATGACCACTCAATACCCGAACATTAGTTGTGTTTTTGCTAACCAAGACATATTGTATGCTGCCTACATGCCTTTTGTCTTGGGTGGTGGGTTATTCGTGCGTAACCAATTGGACTATCCGCTAGGATCCATGGTTAATCTATCAATCCAGCTTACAGCCAGTGATAGTCCCATCCAAGTGCATGGAAAAGTAATTTGGATAACCCCCAAAGGAGCTCAGGGTGGAAAACCTAGTGGAATAGGTGTGCAATTTATTGAACAAGAGGAAAGTCGTCTGCTTGTTCATAGAATAGAAAGTATTCTTGCTGGTACTATAAATTCTGCACGAAATACAGATACATTTTGATAAAATTTTAACTATGAATCAATCAATTATGACTAATCATGTACAACCATTTCTAATAGATTCTCACTGTCATTTGCAAAGCATCGATCTGGCGCAATTTAATGAAAACATGGATAATGTTATCGCAATCGCCAGAGAACAGGGTGTGAAACATCTGTTGTCAGTGTGTGTTGAGCCTGATGACCTTCAATCGTTGTATCAGCTTGCTGATCGTTATTCTAATGTTAGCATCTCTGTTGGAGTTCACCCCAGTGTTGAATTAGCTTTTGAGCCTGATGCTCAATTATTGCAGGTTTGGGCTGACCATCCTGCTTGTATAGCGATTGGCGAAACTGGTTTAGATTATTATCGTTGCGATGATCCAATGGTGCATCAGCAGCAGCAAATACGTTTTCGTCAGCACATTCGTGCATCGATTGCGTCTAATAAACCGCTCATCATTCACACACGTGATGCGGCTGATGACACTTTCGAGATCCTTAAAGAAGAAAATGCTAGTCGAATAGGCGGTGTTATCCATTGTTTTACTGAGAGTTGGGACGTAGCCAAACGAGCATTGGACCTCAACTTTTACATTTCATTATCAGGAATTGTTACTTTTAAAAAGGCATTACAAGTACAAGAAGTTGCTCGCAAACTGCCATTAGATCGGCTCTTAATTGAAACAGATGCTCCTTATCTTGCTCCTGTTCCTTTGAGAGGCAAGCAAAATCATCCGGCTTTAGTAAAACATGTAGCATTAGCAATAGCCGAATTAAGGAAAATAGACTATAGCGTATTAGCTGAGTATTCTTCCAATAATTTTTATCGTTGTTTCAATATTCAAGCATGAAAGCGTTTGTGAGATTATAAGGCATATAATGAGTCTATTGATAGGATTAATGTCCGGAACCAGTATGGATGGTATTGATGCTGCATTAGTTGATACATCTACCCATCAGCTATTACATGGTATTACTAGGCCTTATAGTCGACCAATACAGCAATTATTACTAACCGCATGCAATCATGAAACAATGAACCTTGCTGATTTTTGTAAACTAGATAGGCAAGTTGGTTATGAATTTTCTCAAGCAGTTTCTCACCTAATTACCCAATCACAAATTGATCGTTCAAAAATAGTTGCGATAGGTAGCCATGGGCAAACGATTGCTCATGATGGCCGCTGTACGATGCCTTATACAATGCAAGTTGGTTGTCCTCATACCATTGCGGAATTCACTGGATACACGGTTGTTGCTGATTTTCGTACACGTGATATGGTGGTTGGAGGGCAGGGTGCACCGCTTGCACCGTTATATCATCAGGCTTTATTTGCTCAATATAGCGATCCTTTGGTTGTTATCAATATTGGAGGTATTGCTAATATAAGTTATCTAAATCGAGGATATTCTGGTATTGGATATGATATTGGTCCTGGCAATTGCCTAATCGATGCGTGGAATAAAAAATACAGACAAACAGACTATGATGCAGACGGTGCTTGGGCTGCAACTGGTGTTGTTCTGCCATCGTTATTACAACGCTTGTTATCCGATCCTTATTTTACTGCCTCTAAGCCGAAAAGTATTGGTAAAGAATATTTTTCTTTGGCTTGGTTATCACCGCATCTCTATTCTGACTATGCTCCTCAAGATGTACAAGCAACCTTATTAGAGCTTACGGTTATTGCAATCAGCGAAGCAGTTATGCAATGTCCGTCATTGCCTCAGCAGGCGGTTATTTGCGGAGGTGGTGTGCATAATAGTGAACTGTTAAAAAAATTGCAGCAACGGTTGCCATTAGTCAGTGTTGCAAGCACGCAGGCGTTGGGAGTGAATCCGGATTATCTGGAAGCCATGATGTTTGCATGGCTAGCTGCAAAGGCATTAAAACAAGAGCCCTCTGATTTAACAACGATTACTGGAGCAAAAACCATGGCTGTTCTTGGGGCTATTTATCCTGCACCCCAAATGAGTATATCTCATAACAAGCTGTAGAGTGTGGATTTAGATTATTCATGGACTCTAAACTCAACTTTAGCCATTTTTTCCAGGACCGTTCGCCCCGAAGGGCTTTCTAGGCAGCTAAAGAGAGCAGATTGATCAAAGAATTGATACTTTCTTTTGAGCATTTGTGTCAATCAAGCTGATTTTCAGACTCTGAAAAATACTTATTTGACTCAATTGGGCTACTCGATTAATTCGTCGTATTCTTTATCCATCGTGTATTTAGGCGGGAGGATAAATTGTCAACTCGCCCTAGTCTTGATGTTTTTTATTTAGGATCTAGCCTTTCGAGGCGCACGCTCCTCAGGACGAACGGACCTGGGATAAATGGCTAAAGTTGGTGCGCCACGAAAGCGCCAAAGTTAAGTGATGTAATCAAGTTATTTTTTTTCTAAAAAATGATTAATTATCGTTGTTATTGGTTTGGGTAGTCCCAGATTTTTTAATTGGTTTGTTGAAAACCATTGCCCAGGGGTATCTAGACTGTGCGTTCTATTGGTTGCAGTAGATAGAGCTAACGCTTTGATATCCAAGTGAAAATGGCTAAACGAATGTCTAAAGCGCATAATTTCATTCATTTGTATAACACGAATATTGTACTGAGCAGATACATATTCTGTAGATTCTTGATCAATCTCGATTGCTGGTAAGCACCACAAACCTCCCCACAAACCTACGGGTGGATTTTTTTCCAGATAAATTTGTTCTTGTTCATCGTATAGTAATAAAAATTGTTTAGATCGGATAGGTAATTTCTTTATAACTTTTTTTTGAGGATAGTTGGCAACCTCATTATTTAGCTGTGCTTGACAGGTAATTTTTAGCGGGCAATTCTCGCAATTTGGCTGCCTCACAGTACAGCAGGTGGCACCTAGGTCCATAATTGCTTGTGTGTATTCTGCGCAGCGATCATTTGGGGCGCATTTATTTGCTAGCTCCCATAATTTTTTTTTCACTACATGCTGATTGGGATCACCTCCAATCAAAAAGTAGCGGCAAAGAACCCTTTTTACATTACCATCAAGGATCGTGGCCGGTTGGTTAAATGCTAAAGAGACTATTGCTGCTGCTGTAGACTCTCCTATGCCTGGTAGCTGTTGTAATTCTTTTAAATGCCTAGGAAAATGGCCATGAAATTGTTGTGTAATAATATTGGCTGTTTTGCGCAAATTACGAGCTCTGCTGTAATATCCCAAGCCAGACCAATGGGATAATACGTCGTCTTCACTAGCTGATGCTAATACATCGATACTGGGAAATCGCTCGATGAAACGATTAAAATATGGAATCACTGTTTTCACTTGGGTTTGTTGAAGCATGGTTTCCGAAACCCATACTCGATATGGCGTGCGAGGATTTTGCCAAGGTAAGTTTTTGCGTCCATGAGTTACAAACCATTCTAGCAGGGGTTCAGTGAAATTAGCTTGTAATGGGGTCATAATTGTTATACACCGATAGTTCTGAAGCTTGCAAGAGTTTTGATGGTCCTAGTTTATGATTAGCAAATACGTGAGGACATATACTAGCCATTTTATTTTCATCAGTTGATAGTTGTGGATTCTGAAGAGAGCCATAAATTCTAAATGATAAGCAATTATTTAAATAAATTAGTAAATTGCTATTAGTGCTTGGCGTTAATAACTTGATTTCTATGTGATTATCAAGCGATGGATTATATAAATTGACCAAACCATGTCCTTTTATCTGCAGTTGATTCGTTTGTAGCAATAGATTATCTTTGATTAGTAATTTATCTGATAATTGATACTCAATATTCATGAGCTGAAATTTTGTTTTACCAGCAAAGTAATTAATCAGATTTGGTTGGTTGAGTTTTGCTCGTTTATCGTGGTCAAGTTTGCTTTGTAACCATTCATTAATAGCCTCAAATAGGGGAGTTAATGGATGATCGATTGTAAGATTATAAAATAGTCCATCAGTAATTGCTAAATTCCCTTTAGCATGCAAACTATCTATCCACTTTTCACTTAAAAAAAGACTCGCTGCATGAATTGAAAAATCGAGTTTCCCCTTTAAGATTGGTTTATTAAATATATTTTTTAATAAAGCTTGTGCATTAATGCCCGTTGCTGTTTGGTTAAAATGAATGGCTTTTGTTGCATAGTCAAGTTTTACATCACCGATAGACTCACCACCATATAAGTTGATATTGAGTGGATTCAGCGTTAGCTCCTGATTGTTTGCATTTAGATTGGCTTTTATATTATTTATAGTTACGTCATTAATTTGCAAATCGTTTACTAATAATTGACCTTCAATAGTTGCCTTTTTTAATGCTAAAACAGGCTCGTTAACTATGGATGGGGTAATCGTAGTTCGTCCCTGAAAATTGATAGATGCGCTAAGTTCTTGTTTTGCAACTGTTGCAGACCAATCTGATCTTAATTGCACAGAAAATGGCTGGTTATTAAAATTCAATTGGTTAGCACCTATTTGTATGTTTTTTATGCTAATTGGGTTTTCGCCAATGATATCTATTTTGCCATTAGTTAATAATATATGGTTGATAGCAAATTCCGGATAGTTTTTGTCGATTTGTAATGGAGAGGGGGAAATTGATTTAAAGTTACATCGTGCTGCTGAGAGTCTATGCCTGGTGAGACGAAAATTGTCGATGTTCAATGCGTTGAAAACGACTTTTCCACGTAGAAGGGGAGTCATTTGTAGATTAAATAATAGATGATCAATTATGATATAGTTTGGGTATAGTGAGTCTTGGCTGCCAATTTGAATATCATTGATTTTAATCGAGGGTGTGGGAAAAAGATGCCATACGATCGCTCCATTAAGGGTACTTTTTTGGCAGGTTAGCATTTCGATTTGTTCCGTAATAATTTTTTTGATGGCCTCAGGTTGAACTGATCTCGATGTATACCATAACCAGAACAGCAAAAAAATTAGTACTAATAAAAGATAAACGGAAAGCTTTTTGATTATATTCATGATTAAATGTAACTTCCATGTACTTCAGTTCGAATGTAGCAAGGGATGTCCTCTTGGAGGTTGTCGTTTTAAACAATCAATCGATACAAGTTGTTTCATTTGTGATCTCTTCACTTGACTATCCTTTGTTGAGTCACGTTTTGTACTCATAGTATTTCATTCACCTGATTAAAGCTTCAACTGCGTTATTTTTCGCATAACGTGTTGGAGATTACCATAGAACCCAAAATAAGCAATCTAACATTGATAGAGTATCAGGGGTGTCGCATTAAAATTTAATCAATCAGTTGTAGGTTTGGCCTTGGCCCAACAATAACGTATTGAAATCCAAGGTTAAAGCTAAAAATCCTTGCCAAAATACAGTCATTGGATCTAGCCTATGCGCTCAAGGAATTTTATACCAGTCCAAACCACATGCTATTTTTTCACGGTAGTGCTTCAAGATAGAAGTAGTGATTTAT
>JBMLTO010000044.1:0-13160 GCA_049239925.1 Legionella sp.
TTCTAACGAGGGGGCTGCGAACAACTCACGAAGAACGCAGCTCTACTCTATAGAAAAGTAAATATTGAAAAACAGGTCAGCGAAAAAAGGGGACCGGTCTTTCCTTTTGAATTTTGAATACAAATTTTTCTTAAAGTTAATTAATTTAACAAAAATTAAAGGAAAATGCCTGACACTCCGGCTGTGCACGCTTACTCTACCCCTAGAAGTGCTATGCCTCCACTAGAGGTGACCCTGACTGCGAGAGGCTCAAGCACTTTTCGGTGAGGAGCAGAGGGGGAAGAGCTGTCGGTCTACTCTACTGCTGAATAAGTAGCTATTTGTTTTTTTAATCTTTTTGATTATAAATATTCCTTAAAGATTATTAATTGAATATAATTGAAGGTGAAAGACCAGATTCTAAGCGATCGATCGTTGACAAAAAGACATTCGTTTTTAGAATACAACAAAAAACAGTGGAGTGTATCAACGTGCCAGGCCCATTCAACCCAATCATTGCAGAGAATCGCACGATTACTGCGGTTCACTCTAATTCTCGTTGTCTCGCTGATGCTTTATGTTGGTTACATCAAGCCGGAATTTTAACTGCAGAGAATAGCCGTATTACTGCGGCTCACTCTAATCCTGGTCACCTGACTGATGCCCTATGTTTGTTACATCAAGCTGGAATTTTAACTCAAGATAATTTTACTATTATTGTCGCACATGCCAAGCCTCGAGACCTTGCTAGCGCTTTATCTTCGTTACATAATTCTGGAATCTTAACTCCAGAGAATCATAGCATTACTGCTGCTCATGCCCGTCTCGATATATTGGTTGTAGCCTTGTTTTCGTTGCATCATGCTGGAATCTTAACTGAAGAGAATTTCACTGCTATTGCTACACATGCTAGTCCCTATAGCGTCGCTAATGCTTTATCTTCGTTAAATAAAGCTGGACTCTTAACTTTAGAGAATCGCGCTATTATCATCGCACATGCCAATCCCAATAGACTAGATCGTGCCTTATCTTCGTTACATCAAGTTGGAATCTTAACTCCAGAGAATCGCACGATTATTGCTGTTCATGCCAATCCTGCTGGCCTAGCTAGTGCCCTATCTTCGTTACATGACGCTGGGATTTTAACTCAAGGAAATTTCAATGCCCTAACTCTCGCTGCACATGCTGGATTGCTAATTATGGATAACCACGGACAGAGTGTATTGTCACGAATCCCACCACACCAGCTGACCCAAGCCAATTATGACCGATTAGTAAGAGCATCGACACAAGCGAACCCTGAACATGCACTTCAAAGAACGGTCAATGATATTATCCATCATAATCCTGCTATCAATGATCCGAATGATGAGATAAATAGCAGGCAAAGTACACATACAGCGTCAGTGCATCAAAGTGTCTCTGCTAGTGCTGCAAAGTTAATCCAACAATATAGAGATAAACTTCAGCTTGACTTTACGATTATAACCCTTAAGGATTATATCTTATCTTTAGATGATTCACCTAAACATAGTGCTGCTAAAGATTGCATACATAATTTAACTGAAGGTAGTTATAGCTTTTTTAAGGATCAAGCATCAAATGTTTCAACAAAAGAACTGTTAGGCTTATTCTGGCTAGCCATTCATGATGAGAATAAACGAACAGGCAGTCTGGATGATGGGAAGGTCCTGCTGATAGACGCACTGTATGAAATACAACGAGGCTACAATTTGGATGAGCAAGGGCGGGATAATGGAGAACGGGCTATACCCATTTGCACATCAGGAGCCTTCAATAAACTCATGGAAAAATTAACCGGCGTACATCTGGATGTTAGCGTATTATTCATTACCAAAAAACTGGCTAGCTTGAAGCTCCCGGTGGTGGTTAAATACAATCTCAACATTTATCTCAAAACCCAGTCCAAAGAATACGTGGAAGCGCTGCAAAATAATCTTGAAATATCGAATGAACTCTGGGCTGCAATAAAAGATAGTATCAAAATGGCTATGACCGATCATAGAGCAGCCTTCACAACTGAACAAGAATTCGATCAGTTTATTGATGCAGGTCAGTATATAACCATAGAGCCCAATGATGTTCAACTTACTTCACAAGCAGATTTGCTAACAAATAAAGGGATCTTTCATAGCTCATCTAGTTCGTCTAGTTCATCACTGATTAACTCAAGCCAGCTATCAGACAAATCAGGACGTTTGCCGAAGAACGCTTACGAACTCACTTGATGAATCGTCACAAGGTGAAAGACAGAGGTATCGGCGTAGGCTCGAGCCTACTTCATACTTTACCTGGAGCCTTGTTAATAACCATCGAGATTTATGATATAGTTAACGATTAGAATTTATCGTCAAGATATAGCTGTCCTTCTCTGTGGGCATGATAGGTTCTTTTGGCGTCTGTTGAGTATAATATGTTTCTAATAACCGGTGGTGGGAGTGGTATTGGTAGAGCTCTGGCGCTAGCTTTAGCTAATCGGCAGAAGCAAGTCTTAGTTGTCGGTCGTGATTCTCAGCGTTTAGCGGCAACAGCTGCTTGTTCAGCACAAATTACTGCGCTTTGTGCTGATGTGGCAACGAGCGAAGGGCGGGAGTTAATAGTTGCTCACTTAGCTGCTATTCCTCAGTTGCAGGGACTTATTCATAATGCTGGTCTAATTACCCCGATAACACCGATCCATCATATGACTTGCGATGCTTGGCGGCAGGTCATGGCTACTAATTTAGAAGCCCCATTATTCCTTACACAACAGTTGCTTGCTAAATTAAATGGATCGAGGGTACTGCATATCGGTTCTGGTGCGGCTTATTTTCCTGTCACTGGTTGGTCAGCCTACTGTGTGTCGAAAGCGGCATTGTCTATGTTAACCCGTTGTTGGCAACTTGAGATGAATGGTCTTTACTTTGCTAGTGTGATGCCGGGAATTGTTGATACGCCAATGCAGGCAAATATTAGGCAAAGCCATCATATGGATGCAGATAAGCGCAATTTTTTTAAGCGCTTGCAACAAGATAAGCAATTATTGCATGTAGAAACAGTTGCTTCTTTTTTAGTATGGTTACTGTTAGATATTTCAGTGGATGATTATGCTGCTAAAGAATGGGATATTTACCATACCGAACATCATCGACATTGGCTAGTCCCGCCTCACGAAGTTCCTATATGGAAAGACTAATCCTTCTTTTCTTCATTAAACAAGCTCGAATTGGTTGCGTCTTTTGTAACAACTAGGGAAAATAGAATGCTATGTTTATGCTGCAAAAAGTCGGTGATGGCTGATGTTATTATCAATCACTCAGTTACCATACTAGCAGTGCATATCGCTTTTTTGTCTTGATCTGGGTTTTTTCGTAAGTCCTGTCATGCTTAATACTTTGAATTCATTATGTGGGGTTAATAATGGCACTGAAGCCAACTGTAATCGTTGCTGACTTAGCTACAGCCGAACTGACTATGCGCAGCATTATATTAGCTATCTTGCTAACGATGTTGTTAGCAATGTCAAATGCTTTTCTTGCTTTAAAGTTGGGTATTTTAACATCGGCTTCAATACCTGCAGCAATTATCTCGATGGGAATTTTGCGGCTATTTAAAAACGCAAACATTCTCGAAAATAATGCTGTGCAGACTGCTGCTTCAGCTGGGGAAGCAGTTGCTGGTGGTATTGTCTATACCATTCCTGCACTAGTGATTATTGGTTATTGGAATCATTTTGATTATCTAACCAATTTTCTAATTGCTGCAATCGGTGGTGTGTTAGGGGTCTTGTTTTCAATTCCACTAAGAAAAATCTTGGTCAACGACAAGAGTCTCAAATTTCCCGAGGGGCGTGCGATTGCTGAGGTACTGAAATCTTCTTCAGATAGAGTTGGTTTAAATCATATTCTTTTAGGTGGGCTGGTTGGCGCTGGGTTAGAGTTATTACAAACAGGGTTTAAGTTAATAGCTGCTAGCTGGAGCTATTGGTTTGTGATCAAACGTTCATTGTTTGGCTTAGGCTTAGGTTTTTCTGCAACGATGATAGGTGCTGGTTATTTAATTGGGCAAGATATGGCTGTTAGTATTTTTATCGGTGCGATATTTACATGGTTAATAGCGCTGCCGATTATAAGCCAATGTTATCCAAATTATTTATTACATGCATCATCGACTCAAGAAGCGGTCAGCTTGCTTTGGGATAGTGAAATGCGTTATTTAGGCATCGGAGCTATGTTGTTTGCAGGGACTTGGACGTTTATTAAATTACTGAAGCCCTTATTCACTAGTATTCATTACTCTGCTAGACGTTTCGCTGCTAATAAAGTAGAAAAAGTTAGTTTGCCGCGTACTGAAAAAGATATACCGACTATTTTGATCCTGGTTGGTATTGCAGGGATGGCTGTGTTGATGTTTTATTTTTTCCAACAAATCTTTCCGTTAACAGATGTTCAACTGGTCAATCAATATGCTCGATTAACTGTAATAGGCGCGGTGATCTATGTATTAGTGATAGGTTTTCTATTTTCAGTCATTACTGCTTATTTTTCAGGTATGGTTGGTGTGACTGCCAGTCCAGGTAGTTCTATCGTGATTGCTGGTATTCTATTCGCTGCATGGTTATTGCTTAGCGTACTGAACCATGTAGTGCCATTGCCTTTATCGATCGAACAAATACAAGCTGCAGAGGCAATTACCATTATTATTGGTTCGATAGTAACGGGTATTGCCGCAATTGCTAATGATAATACGCAAGATTTAAAAGTAGGGCAGTTAGTTGGAGCAACACCCTGGAAACAACAATTGATGTTATTATTAGGGGTGATTGTTTCTGCGCTGGTTATTCCGCCTGTCATGCAATTATTATTCGATGTGTATGGTATAGCCGGTGTTTTACCACGTGCTGGTATGGATCCTGCTCAAACGTTACCTGCTCCAACAGCGGCGTTATTAGCAGCTATTACTGATGCTCTATTTCGCAATACCATGCCTTGGATGATGATGTTAGTTGGTGGTTCTACTATAGCCATAGTAATACTTTTCAATCGCTTGTTTAAGCTTCAACGATACATGAATCTATCTATCTTAGGGATTGCTATAGGGATGTATCTACCCCTATCATCATCATTTCCCTTATTTATTGGTGGGATGATTGCATGCTTGGTTCAGTACAGGCTTCGACAGCATGTTGATAGCTCTGATGAACGTAATCAACGACAGCAAATTGGCAGTCTTATCGCTTGTGGTTTTGTTGCCGGTGCTGCCTTGATGGACGTATTATTGGCTATACCATTTTCTATTTTTCATAGCCCTGACATTTTATCCTTATTCGGTAATAAGTGGCATGGTTATGATTTAGGCTTTGCTTTGTTAGCTACTATATGGTTGGTTTTATGGATTCAACGGCGTGTATGCCACTGATAGGTTCGAATAACAGCATGAGGCCTAGTATCACTAGGCCTCTAGGTTGCTCATAAATTTGCTATTTTTTCTTGGTGATGAAGCAATTTTTCTTTAGCGACAGTTGCCTGTGCTAATTTATCTTGTTCTTTATGGATGATCTCTGCAGGAGCCTTGTCGGTGAATGCTGGATTACTAAGTTTTCCATTGGCCAATGCAATATCTTTATCCAATTTAGCAATTTCCTTTTGTAACCGTGTTAATTCGGCTGCTTTGTCGATAAGGCCTGCCATCGGAATCAATAGTTCGACATTACCAACCACCGCTGTTGCTGAAAGTGGTACTTCATGATCGACGGGTAGACAATCGATAGCTGTCAGTTTACACAAACTAATTAATGTATCGTTGTACTTATTGACTCTAGCTTGCATGGTATCGTTAAGATTACGTAGATAAAGGGGGATATATCTAGCTGGACTAATTGCCATCTCACTCCGGATATTACGTATGGCTTGTACGATTGATTTCAACCATTCTAACTCATGTTCAACCGTTTCATTAATTAGTTTATCATCCACTAGAGGGTATTGACTGAGCATAACGGTTTCATCATTCTCATTCGTGATTTTGCTGATACGCTGCCATATTTCCTCGGTAATAAAGGGCATTAGCGGGTGAAGAAGCTTAATAATTTGATCGAGAACATGAATGAGCGTACTCTTTGTGCCACGTTTCATCGATGCAAGAGTTTTCTGATCATGAAGCACGGATTTAGATAATTCTAGATACCAATCGCAATATTCATGCCATACAAATTCATACAAAGTATTTGCCAATAAATCAAATCGATAGCTAGCAAAATAATGGTGACAGTGGGATTTAACGCGCTGTAGTTTGGATAAAATCCATTCATCTGCAGGACTATATTGGAAGGGACCATCGCCAAAATCTATGTGTTCATCATTGCTGCTCAATAACACATAACGCGCGGCGTTCCATAACTTATTACAAAAGTTGCGATACCCTTCAACGCGACCTAGATCAAAGCGCACTGTGCGTGCATTTGAGGCTAATGAGCAAAACGTGAAACGTAATGCATCAGTGCCGTACGCCGCAATTCCTGTAGGGAATTGTTTGCGTGTCGCTTTACTAATTTTATCATGGGCTGAGTCAAGCATTAGATTTGTGGTACGCTTAGCGATCAGTTGTTCCAGATCGATGCCATCAATAATATCTATAGGATCGAGAACATTACCCTTAGACTTAGACATTTTTTTACCTTCATGGTCACAAACTAAGCCAGTAATAACGATATCTTTAAAAGGAATTTTTCCAGTGAATTTAATACCCATCATGATCATGCGAGCAACCCAGAAAAATATAATATCAAATCCAGTAAATAAAACAGATGTTGGATAGAATTGCTCCAGTTCTTTCGTTCGTTCTGGCCAACCAAGAGAAGTAAAAGGCCATAATGCTGAAGAGAACCAGGTATCTAAAACATCTTCATCTTGTTTTAACGAGACAGATTGGTCAAGCTTATACTTAAAGCGTACATCGTTTTCACTGTAACCTACATAAACATGTCCATGATTATCATACCAGGCAGGAATACGGTGTCCCCACCATAATTGTCGACTGATACACCAATCTTCTATATTCTCCATCCATTGAAAATATGTTTTATCCCAGTTTTCAGGAATGAAGCGGATATCTCCTTTACGGACAGCTTCAATGGCGGGTTTGGCTAGTGGTTTCGTTTTAACATACCATTGATCGGTAAGTAGTGGCTCAATGATAACATTTGATTTTTCGCCTCTGGGTACTTTTAATTTATGTCTTTCAACACTGACCAATAGGCCTAATTTATCAAGATCCGCTACAATTTGTTCGCGGGCAATGAAGCGATCCATGCCTTGATACTTTATCGGAGCATTTTTATTGATCGTTGCTTTTTTAGTAAGAATATTAATCGAGGGTAGTTGATGGCGTTTACCAATCTCATGATCATTAAAGTCATGAGCAGGAGTAATCTTAACACAGCCACTACCAAAATCTTGCTCTACGTAGTCATCGGCAATAATCGGTATCTTACGATTACATAAGGGTAATTCAACCTGTTTGCCAATTAAATGCTGATAACGTCTATCGTCTGGATGGACTGCGACGGCCGTATCACCCAGCAATGTTTCTGGTCGAGTAGTTGCAATAATTATCGATTCATCACTATCAACCACTGGGTAGCGAATGTGCCAAAGAAATCCATCTTCTTCTTCAGCGATAACTTCCAAATCTGAAATGGCTGTTCCCAATTTAGGATCCCAATTTACCAAACGCGTGCCGCGGTAGATCAGGTCCTCCTCATAGAGTTGGATGAATACTTTTTGTACTGCTGCAGATAAGCCCTCATCCATAGTAAATCGTTCACGTGTCCAATCTACCGATGAACCGATTCGTCGCATTTGACGGGTAATTTGTCCACCAGATTCTGCTTTCCATTGCCAAACATGTTCTAGAAATTGTTCGCGACTCATCTCTTTACGCGATAGACCCTGTTTATCAAGCTGGCCCTCAACTACTAATTGGGTAGAAATACCAGCATGGTCGGTACCTGGTTGCCATAATGTATATTGCCCCATCATGCGTTGGTAGCGTACAAGTGTATCGATAAGGGTATGCTGAAAACCATGCCCCATATGTAAACTACCAGTTACATTCGGTGGAGGAAGCATAATACAGAATGGTTGGCCATCACCCGATGGTTTGAAGTAATGATGGTTTTCCCAAATTTTATACGTTTTTTCTTCTATATCGTGCGGGGAATAAGTCTTATCCATGATTTAACCTGAGAAAATGAGAAGTCACGAATTTTACCATACTCAATGAAAGAGAACAGAGTTAATCGTGACTTAGCTGTTCGACTATTTGTTTAGTAGAGGTGGTGAATCATCAGCATGAGTGGTGTTATCCTTGCGATGATCGGTTGCTAAATAGGTATACATAGTTGGGACAACAAACAAGGTAAAGCCTGTTCCTATCAATAAGCCTGTAGCGATGACTAAGCCAATATCGAAGCGGCTTACGGCGCCCGCCCCAGAGGCAATTAATAATGGCAATACGCCAAAGACCATTGCAGCGGTGGTCATGAGAATCGGTCGCAATCGAATAGCTGCCGCTTCTTCTACTGCAGAACGCTTATCGAGTTGTTTTTGCCGTTGTAGTTGGTTAGCAAAATCTACAATAAGAATGCCATGCTTGCTAATTAGTCCAATTAATGTAATGAGGCCTACCTGTGTGTATATATTGATACTTGCTGCACCAAGATTAAGCGGAATTAATGCACCGCAAATAGACATGGGGACACTTAGTAAAATAATTAACGGATCACGGAAGCTTTCATACTGCGCGCATAAGACCAAGTAAATAATGATAATAGCTAGAAAGAACGCAAAAATTAATGAATTGCCTTCTTGGATAAATTGTCTTGATTGACCAGCATAATCATAACTAAAGCCTTTTGGTAGACTTTTGTCGGCTTCTTGCTGCAAGAATTTAAGTCCTTGTCCTAGCGTTATTCCTGGTTTAACGATTGCTTGAATAGTTGCTGAGTTTAATTGCTGAAAGTGAGTCAATGCATTAGCTTCTGTTTTCATGGTTGGGGTAACTATTGTTGATAGTGGCACCATATTACCCATTGGTGTACGTAAATAGATTTGTCCAAGTTGTTGGGGCGTCAAGCGATAGGCCCTATCAATTTGAGGTATGACTTGATAACTTCGGCCTTGTAAGTCAAAAAAATTAACATAGCCACCTGATAATGCACTGGCTAGACTAGCACCGATTGCTTTCATATCAATGCCTAGGTCAGCAGCTTTAGCTCGATTGATCTTTAATTCGATTTCAGGTTGATTAAAGCGTAGACTATTATCTAAATATACAAACAAGCCACTTTGCTTGGCTTTCTTTAGCATATCGTCAGAGACGTCCAAAAGACTTTGAAAGTCATTCGTTGTTTTTATTACAAATTGTACTGGTGTTCCGCTGCCTCCACCTGGTAAAGGGGGAGGAATGACTGCAAATGTTTTCAGTCCACTCACCTCATCAAGTGCTTTTTGTAAAGGCGCTTTGAGTTTAGATTGTGTTCTGCTGCGTTGGTCCCAGGGACGTAATACCATGCCTGAGATAGGTTTGGATGTGTTAATAGTAAAATAATGCTCTGTTTCAGGAAAACTTTTGTAAATAGCATCAAATGATTTGGTGAAGTGTTCTATATAGTTTAATGTAGCAAACTGTGGCGAATTGCCAATCACAAAAAAGAAACCTTGGTCTTCTTCAGGTGCTGTTTCTGCTGCTGTTTTACTATATAAGTAGGGAAGCATCATTAAAACTACGGCAGCCATGACTACAATGACCAATCGTGTATCAAGTAAATTATGCAAAGCAGATTGATATTTTATACGTAATTTTTCAAAAATATTATCAATAATAATAACAAAATGATTTTTTCCTATGTCAGCAGACAATATTTTTGAACACATCATGGGTGATAACGTTAAAGCAATTACACCAGAAATAATCACTGCACAAGCTAAAGTAAATGCAAATTCTTTAAATAAAGCGCCAGTAAGGCCATTCATGAAACCAATAGGAGCATATACTGCGGCAAGTGTGATCGTCATTGCTATCACTGGGGTTGTTATTTCTCGTGCACCAATGATCGCCGCTTCGAACGGGTTATGGCCTTCTTCAATATGTCGATGAATATTTTCGACGACGACAATAGCATCGTCAACAACCAAGCCAATTGCTAAAACAAATGCTAATAGTGTTAATAGATTGATAGAATATCCTAAAAATAACATGAGGGTTGCTACACCAACCAGTGATAGGGGTATTGTGACAATTGGTATCAGTACAGAGCGCAGCGACCCTAAAAACAGGAATATCACTACTATGACAATAACTGCTGCCTCAAAAATAGTTTTTACTACTTCCTTGATAGAAGCTCTAATAAAGTCGGTAGCGTCATAGACAATAGTACCATGTAATGAGGGTGGAAATTGGCGCTGTATATCAGGAAAAGCAGCTCGTGCATTGCTAATAACCGTTAATGGATTTGCTGTAGGGGTAGGCGTAATACCTATAAAAACAGCTTTTTTACCATCAAATGTTACTGATGAATCATAATTTTGTGAGCCTAATTTGACACGGCCAATATCTCGAAGGCGAACAATAGAGTCGCCTTGATTGCGGATGATAAGATTTTCGAAATCGCTAACATTATCAATATTCGTTTGTGCTTTAACATTGATTGCTACGTATTCGCCTTTGGTATTTCCTGCTGCTGTTAAAAAGTTATTATTACCCAATATGTTAAATACATCGGCTGGGGCAATGTTTAAAGCTGACATCTTCACCGGATCTAAAAATATCCTCATGGCGTAGGTTTGTCCACCCAGTAATTCAGCTTGGGCGACGCCATCTACTGTTTGTAACTGTGGTTGGACGACACGTATTGCATAGTCAGTAATTTGTTGCGGGGTCATTTCAGTACTATCAAGACTAATGTAAAGTAAATGGCTGGCCGTATCAGAGACTTTAATAATCACCGGTTGTTGCGCTTCTGGTGGTAATTTATTTTTAGTTTGTTGTACTTTGCTCATGACGTCAGTAAATGCTACTTGTGGATCGACGTTTAGCTTAACATTCATTGTAATAGTGCTCAGTCCTTGGATGCTACTCGAACTGATATAATCAATGCCTTCTGCACTTGAAATAGCTGCTTCAAGAGGAGTGGTAATAAACCCGGCGATCAATTTAGCATCAGCTCCAGGATAAGCTGTGGTTACGGTAATGATGGTATTGTCCATCCGGGGAAACTGTCTTATTTGAATCGATAATAGCGAGTTAATGCCAAATAACAAAATCAAAAGGCTTATTATGGTTGCTAGTACCGGTCGTTTAATATAAAGGTCAGTAAATTTCATTGTTTATCCTGATAATAAGGCTGCAATTTAGTCATCATTGCAAGGCATGATAGAGTCGCAATGATGGCTAGATAGGTTGACGCATCTTGGTTATTAATCGCTGAGTTTCATTGGGTTCGTGGCATAGTTAAATTGCTCATGATTGCTAATGACCACTTGTGTATCATCTTGCAACTTCAACTCACCTGCAGCAACAATAAGGTCGCCTGGCTTGACGCCATGTTTAATCACTGTGTAATTACCTTGTTGATCACCTATGCTGACGAATACGCGTTTTACTGTGAGAATTTCTTTTCCATCTGGATTTTTTTGTCCTTGCTTGTGGATAACAAATACTGAATTGCCATACAGGCTATACGAAATGGCTGTGGTTGGTAATACCACTACATTAGGTAGGGATTCTTGTTCAATTTCAATACTAGCAAACATACCTGGGATAAAATTAAAATCATGTATATTATGTTTGGTATTCTGAGCACTATTACAATAAACCAATGTTTTTCTTTCCGCGCTGTCTTTTTTAATCGTTAGTAAAGAACTATGAACTGGATCTTTTAGCGCTTCGCTTGGACAATTAGGGACGGTAGCTTGGACTTGTATATTATGGGTATTGGTATCAACTTTAGAATTAATAGCAGTAATTTTCCCATTAAAAACAAGGTTTGGATTTTGTTCGACTGTAAATCTGATGTCTTGATTGACTTGTAATTGCTTGCGCATTTGTTCTGGCATATAAAAATTGAGGTACAATGGATCAAGTGATTGCAAAGATACAATACTGGTTTGGCCTGGATTCATATACTGTCCTAAATTTACCTGACGGATTCCTAATTGACCTGCAAATGGAGCAGTAATATGTTTCTGGCGAATGAGTGCTTCTGTTTTATCGACATTTGCTTGTGCTTGAGCTTGTTTGGCTCTAGCTTCATCGACGTTAGAACTTGCTGTCGCACCGCGTTTAGATAAATCCAGCTGCCGTTTGTAATTCAAATTTTGCAGAGCTAATTCTGATTGGTTTGATTTTAAAGTTGCTTGTTCAACAGTATCATCAATATCTACGAGTGGCGCACCTTGTTCAACATATTGACCTGAATGAAAATATAAATTGACAATATTGCCCGGTACCTGAGCACTTAAATCGACTCCATTAAGAGCACTAAAATTACCGACAGCAGCTAAACGGGGATGCCATGTTTGTTGACTCGCGGTTACAGCGGTGACCGAAACTGCCGGGGGATGATAATTAGCAAAAAAGCGTTTGATCATGAAACTTTTGAACAGGTTAAATCCTATAACTCCACCAAATATGATAGATAAAGCTACCATCATAATGGTCATGCGGTTTTTCATGGTTCATCCTTTGAATGATATCAATAAATAATAAAAACTTTTTCTCATGCAAGATCCGAGTGTAGCTTAAAATGGGTTTTGGTCAAATGAAATGATTAAAATTAGGCGTTCTACATAAGAGATTTTTGGCATCAGCAGACATCTTTGTTATCATCTTTTTTCTTGCAAAAACAGATGAGTCCATATAAGTAGGCGGGAGGATGAATTGTCAACACGCCCTAATAAGCGATTTCTAGTGGGCACAACTATCTATCATAAAAATTTTTTAACGGATCTGCTATGCTGCAAACGCTAGATTCGTAACACGGCTGTCGCATTAAAATTTAATCAATCTGTTGTGGGTTTGGCCTTTGCCCAACAATAACGTATTGAAATCCAAGGTTACAGCTAAAAATCCTTGCCAAAATACAGTCATTGGATAGCCTATGCGCTCAAGGAATTTTATAC
>JBMLTO010000045.1:0-5818 GCA_049239925.1 Legionella sp.
AGCCCGGTGCCTTAATAGGGCACGCCGGGTTCTAACGAGGGGGCTGCGAACAACTTACGAAGAACGCAGCTCTACTCTATAAAAAATTAAACGCCTAATTATTTGGTTTAGTAAAACACAGATTAGCGTAGCTATTAATAACCAATAGAAAAGATGCTTAAATGATATCATATAGTGTATTTTTAGTTCGCTAATAGACATCAACTTGGTTTGTTGCTTTGCAAGAGAAGTATAAGCTGCTAGTTTTCCTGATAAAAATCCACCTAAGCCGAGTGATACAAAAAAAATACCCATCATGGTGCTCACTTTCTTATGACTAGCAAGCATGGTTATAGCTGCTAGTCCTACTGGGGACAGCAATAATTCTGCTATAGAAATAAATAAATAGGCTGGAATAATTCTCCAAGGTGATATTAATGCATTTGGTGCCCCAATCTGGCAAGACAAGACAATTAGCAGATATGCAACGCACATCAAGCCCATAGCTAATAGAAATTTATTACCAATTAATACGCTTTGCTCAGTAACTGTACTGTTTCTTTTGCGGTGAGCTAGCAATGAGCCGAAGATAATCATGCCTAAACTCTGTATGGCGACATAATAAGGTGGAGGAAAATCTATACCGAGTAAACATGGTTGTGCTATCCGTTTTAAAAGGAGAGTCAGCGAGAGAAACATTTGGAAATAAAAAGCCCAAAACATCACCGAAATTAGACACAATAATCCAATAATAATCGTATGCTTTCGTTGATGGGGTGTTTCACGCATAACTGTGATGACTAGATAAGTTAATGAAACAAGAACAACTGCTATGAATACATCATTAGCTAGTACAGGATCGTTAAGAATATAAAAAGAGCTTAGCCAAAGGATGATTACCAGTATAATTGCGTATAAAATATGTTTAAATTGGGCTTTATAAACATAGTAATCGGTCATTCGATAACGATAAATACCAAAAGAGAAGATGATAAAAGCAAAGAGCATACCAACCGCTGCGCTTAAAAATGTTGTAGACCAGCCGAATAACTGATTAATATAGCTTGGTATGGTCGTTCCCAAAATAATACCGCTCGAAATCCCCATATAAAATATAGTAAAGCCGCTTTCTCTATTAGATGCGTTGGCTGGATATTCGTTACCCAGCAGTGAGGAAATATTGGGTTTCAGCAGTCCTGTTCCGACTGCAATACCAGCAAGCATGAGTAGAAACATTTCGTTGGAATGAATGAAACTGAGGCATAAATAGCTTATAAACAAAATAACTGTGCCACAAAGAATCGTTCTTTTTTGTCCTAATAGACGATCCGCTATCCAGCCACCGACGATCGGTGAAATATAATTAAGCGCAGTGAATGAACCAACAAGAGGATAAATTTTATTATCTGGCCACTTAAAATGCAACGAAAGATATAACGCGAGTAACGTTTGAACGACATAAAAGCCGTAACGTTCCCACATTTCAGTGCCAAAAAATATTCGTAATGATGGAGGATGATTGGCTTGCACGGTATGTCTAATCTCACTCGTTGATAATTAAATGCACAAACCAGCATAGTACTCATTTAAACCGGCAAAAACAATATGGTTACAGGTGATTGGTATTGATTGCTGATATATAGAGAGTTAGCTAGAAATGATTATCAATAATTGTTGCCAACTAAGGCAGTTATTTTTCAGAACCACTTGGTATGATTTTTCAATCGGCAGATGGAGCAACTTAAAGAGCGCTGTTGACTACCAACAAAAATTTTAGTGGACGGGTTGGTTTAATTCATTGAGAATATCAGGGACTAGATTTGTATTGAATACTTACTAATTCAGATTATTTCACTAATCAATAGTTGTCGGTGGTGTAATCAAATTAACGATAATAATTAAATGATATGATGACAATAGACATTTACACAGATGGTGCTTGCAAGGGTAATCCTGGACCTGGTGGGTGGGGGGTTCTTCTGCGTTATAACGGTTCAGAAAAAAAATTAATGGGTGCCGAAGCATACACTACTAATAATCGCATGGAATTAATGGCAGCAATTAAAGGGTTAGCCGCACTCACGCGTGCGTGTGAAGTAAATCTTTATACAGACTCTCAATATTTGCGTCAGGGCATGATGGAATGGATCAATGCTTGGAAAAAAAGAGGCTGGAAAAACTCTAAAAAAGAACCAGTAAAAAATTGTGATTTATGGCAGCAATTAGACGAGTTATCGCAAATCCATACTATTAGATGGCATTGGGTAAAAGGACATGCAGGTCATCCTGACAATGAATTGGTAGATAGTTTGGCTAATTTAGCGGTTGCTGAGCTTTTGAGCAACCAATGCTAAGCGATTATAAGGAGCAGGTAGTGAGACAAATCGTATTGGATACTGAAACAACAGGTATTGGTCATGAGTTCGGACATCGAATCATTGAGATTGGTTGCGTGGAGTTAATTGACCGAAAGATCACAGGCAACCATTTTCACGTGTACTTAAATCCTGAGCGTAAAGTCGATGAAGGTGCTTTTCGTGTGCACGGGATTAGCGACGAATTTTTACAAGATAAGCCTTTATTCATTGATATTATTAAAGATTTTATAGAGTTTATTCAGGGTGCTGAGTTAATTATTCATAATGCTCCCTTTGATGTTGGTTTTCTTGAAGCAGAATTAAAATATGCTAGATGGCCAACTGCTTTGCATCAGCATTGTTCTGTTTTAGATACGTTGATCTTAGCTCGTGAAAAGCATCCTGGGCAACGTAATAGTCTGGATGCGCTTTGTAAACGTTACGAAGTAGATAATTCTAATCGCAAATTTCATGGCGCATTGCTTGATGCCGAGATCTTAGCCTGGGTTTATTTAGCGATGACCGGGGGGCAGGGACATTTGTTTTTGGATGAACAAATTTTAAGTGAAAAAAGCATAGCTGCCAATCTCCCTAGCAGTGATGCATCATCGCTATCGACGCCAGTTATTTCTGCTACCTCTGCAGAAATAACTAAACATCGGGAGCTTATTTCTTGTATAGTTGAAAAGTCTGGCATCAATCATTGGGAAAATTCTTAATTTGTACGGTAGATGCCTCGTTAATATTTAAGGAGAAACAATGCCCTTACCAATACTTCCGTTACTGGCTGCCACTTTTAGTAGTGGCGCATGCTTGGGTAGTGGAATAACCTATTATTTTTTTAAAGCACCGACTCAATCTAATCAAAATAATGAAAACATCATCAAAGCAATGATGCAGTTAGGCCGCTATTATGAGGTTGATCAAAAAGCAGATCGCTTCCTTGCTTTTGATTGCTATTTGACAGCGGCTAAACTTGGTGACAACGATGCATTAACGTCTCTAGAAAAACTTGCTGAACATATGGATAAAGACCGGTTACTGCAACTCAGTTTGTTGTATAAAGACGTATTCAAAAATGATGATCAAGCTAAACACTGGCAAGACAAGGTAAAAGAATTAACCAGCTTAGACGATGTAGGACTCTAATTACTCTTCAACGTCATGAGCGCCTTAACAGGGTTAGCTTATGACCGAGTTAGCTTATGAATGATACTATCGTTAAATCAGATTTTATTTGAACATATCCATAGATTCTTGTCGAAAAATACATTAAAATATGTCTTTTTTTTTGTCTAATTTACTTTATGAGTAACAGAGTGAAGATATAAAGAACGGTATAATCGAGATTTTTAAAAGTTATAAGCGATTGTTAATTATCAAACGGAGTGATAGATGAACAGACAAGATGACTTAAATGAAAATCATGAACAAGAGAATGCTTTTAGAGTAAACGGTCAAACAATGTTGATTGCTGAGCAAATAGAGCAGGTAAAAAAGGCCACAAGCAAATTAGAAAAAGAGATTACCAATCATCAAAGAGGAGTCTATTTAGATAGAATTCGTCAACAATTACATAACGCAATTGAGAATGCTATTGAAGCTGCCATATCATTGAGTTCGGGCCATTTTGAACCGCGCACCCATCCCGATAATGTATCAAGAATAACTGAAAGCCCAGATACAGGGACTAATTCTGTACTCAAATCATTTCATATAATAGAAATGCTTATGCATCAATCGGATAAGTTGAACATCGATCCAAAGTATAAATTTTTACATGCTCTGCTCCATGGAACAAAGTTAGCTGTTCCTGTGATTGGTTTTATTATCAATTTGGTTTTTGAAACGAAGCCGAATAGTTTTATTGAAGCAGCTAAAAAATTAGTGAGCCACATGGGGAATGCTACACATCATCAAAGACAGGATCTATATCGTTACGTGAGTGCTTATAATACAATTGGTTATATTAGCATCTTAAACATGCTATCTGATTCGGATCAAGATCATGATGATGCAAAAAAAATATTTTTAACGGCATCGCTTATGAGCATCGCTGAAATAAGCGAGAGCGAGCCTTTTGCATGGGCTAAAGAATTTAAAAAATTTTTTGATGGAAATTTTAGAAAAGCTCGCAGTAGTTTGTTAATAAAACGTCTAAGTCAATTATCTAAGGATAGCAAGTTTCCAGTGGCCAATGAAGTGAGAGCTGCATTAGCTGGAGAAAGGACAATCGATGACTTTTTATCGGTTGCTGGTAGGACATACCAACGACAGAGTGACTATAGTATAGCTTGGCTTGATCGAATCAAAAACACCCTAACTGATCCCAGTTTCACCTCAAAGAAATCACTATTTAATCGTATATATTCTTATTGGCTAGGTGACAATTGGAAAGACCGAATGTTACTTGCTTTAATGATAGACTCATGTGACAGCATCTTTGTAGTAGGAGGTACTGGAGAAACAGAGTGGAGAAATGGAGTCGAGTTTGCAAAAGTCTTTGCAAAGCTTCCTGCCCGTGTGACTCATCTTGATTTGAGTTCAAATCATTTGGCCAGACTAGGTCATGAGCAACTTTCTAATGCTTTGTTGATGATTCCTTCTGGTGTAACCACTCTTAACTTGAAAAATAATGGTCTGCCATTATTGAGTAGAAATCAACTTGGGGTGGTATTTGCAGCCATTCCTACTACGGTCAGCAGCCTTAAATTGGCTGAAATTTGGATATTGCCTTTTTCTTCTCTCAGCGAAAAAAGATCGTTTTTAAACGATGAAAATGCTGCTAGGGATATTTGGTATAGACTAACGTCTGAGCATCTCCTCAACGTGTTGTCCATGATTCCTTGTACGATTACAAAGCTGTATTTGGATAGTTTGTATAATCGATGGGAGTTCACTCCAGCAGAATTAGTAACAGTATTGAATGGTATCCCTGCTCATGTCACCTGGGTTGAGCTAGGTGTCAGGCATTTTACAAGACCAGCTGGACAAGCTGGTATAGTGCTTCCACTGGAAGAAATCTCAGTTAACTTATTGGAAAATAGAGGATTATTTTTCAGAGATGATCCCATGCAGAATCATATAATTACGGCCCTTTTTTGGGAGGCCATAAAAAACTCTAAAAAAATTCCTGAAGACGTCATGGGACCTATTACTAATGAGATGGTTGATTTTTTTAGTAGACATATATTGACCCAAAATTCTGATAATACATTAAAAATAACTGCATATGAAGAAATTGATATTTTTACGTCAGTAGGAAACAACCAGATACCAGCTAATCTTCCTACAGATCCAACTGAACTTAGAGATGCCTTAGCCGCATCGGAGGCTCGAGCACAAGCCGAGAGGGCGGAGGCCGCGCGCGATAGGGAGGCTTCAAGATTGAGGGATGAGGCAGCTGCGCGCGATAGGGCGGAGGCTTCGCGCGATAGGGAGGCTTCAAGATTGAGGGATGAGGCAGCTGCGCGCGATAGGGA